>JBMOME010000318.1:0-4285 GCA_049323095.1 Thermodesulfobacteriota bacterium | reverse complement strand
CGCGAGTCCAACCACCCTCAACCTCTTCCTCTCTCCAGAAGATGTAGGGGTTGCTCCTGGGCTCGTCCACCATCCTGGGGTCGGGATCCAATTCGACGATCTGGAGGAACTTCTGCCAGGTTTCTCGCTGGATCAGCTCGCCCAGGCGTTCGCGGTTCTTGCCTTCTTCCATCCACCAATCCCAGACCTTCTCCAACAGTTCTTTGAGTTCCTCGTAGGGAGGCTCCATAGGAATGAACGGAACAGTCAGGGTGGACATCTGAGCGCCTTCGAGGATGGGGGCCTTCGCGCCGAACAGGATGGAGGCGCCGGTTTCGGTCCCAATGCGGAGGGCTCTTGGCATGACGTTGAGGCAGTGCATGCAGCGGCTGCACTCACGATTGTCGATGGTCAGCTTCTTGCCGTCCCACCACATGCAGCCGGTCGGGCACAGATCGATCACCTCTTTCATAATGTCGAACTTGCCCCAATCCTTGCCGGAATGGGCGCCGCCATTGGACTTGAGTTCGCCGCCGGCGTATGCCTGCACTGCGGATTGATCGATGCGGATGTCATCCTTCCACGTGCCGATCACGGACATGTCCGATCGGGCAATCGCGGCCACGCAGCCGTTGGGGCATCCGTCAAACTTGATCTTGAACTTGTAGGGGAACGCAGGCCGATGGAGTTCGTCCTGGTAGGCCATGGTGAACTGATAGCACGCTTCCTGCGTGTCATAGCAGCTCCACTCGCACCGGGCACGACCGAGACAGCAGCTCGGAGTCCGCAGGTTTGATCCGGACCCGCCAAGGTCCTGGTTCAGGTCATGGGTCATTTCGTAGAACATGTACTCCAGGTTGTCCGTGACTGTTCCCAGGAGAATGATGTCGCCGGTGGAACCATGCATGTTGGTAAGACCGCTCCCGTATTTCTCCCAGAGATTGCACAGCCCCTTCAAGAAGTCGGTCTTGTAGAATTTACTGGCCGGCTGATTCACACGGACAGTGTGGAAGTGCGCCACACCCGGGAACTTATCCGGCTGATCGCAATAACGGCCGATGACGCCGCCGCCGTAACCGAACACGCCCACGATGCCGCCGTGTTTCCAGTGCGTAACACGGTCTTCGTAGGAGAGTTCCAGCACGCCCAAAAGGTCGTCAGGGGCGTCTTTCAGGGCTTGCTTGCCTTTCTCTGCCTGATACTTGATGTCGGACACGAAGCTTGGCCACGGTCCCTTTTCAAGTTCGTCAAGCATAGGGGTTTTATGCTTCGCCATAAACGCTTCCTCCTCTCTGTAATCAGGTTTGTCCCAATCAAACTTCGTGGAAAACTCTTATTCGCTGTGAAGGGTCAGCGTGTGGAAGAAAAGATGCTCCTCGCCCGAAAGCCCTCACCTTTCGTGCTCCCTTTCCGAATGAACGGCACAGATTTAATCGAATGGGTTAAGTGACCCGGAAAGGCATAAGCCACCCACATAAAGATCGTGATACCCTAAGTCAAAAGCAGGACTTAAGTCAAGAAAAATAAATAAGGATGCGGCAACCATTCACTTGCCCGCGGGCGGCCATTTCCTCGCTCTTGACGAAACGGGCAGCGAAAGGTGTACTGGAGGACAATTTCAACCCAGCTCGCTCCAGGTTTTCATGAACCACATGCAACTGCCTGAAATCCAATTCTTGAGGTCTGCCCCTGGAGGCCCGGTGTTAATGAGCCCCGCGGAGCTTGAAGCCCGAGTGCCGGTAGAGCGGCCTGATGGAGGGGCCTTAGTGCAAACCGGGCCCACTTACAGGGAGTACCTAAGTTGCATCGAACAGGCCGTGGTTCAAAACCTTTCTCAGGTTGCAGATATTACTGCGCAAAAGGTCGGGATGCCTGTGGCCAACCCGACGAGCATTCAGATAATCACCGAGAAACACGGGAGCGATTATCATCCGGCCCGCGTGAGGGTCCGGATGGCAGAGCGGTCTGCATCATTCGTGATGAACGTGGCTCTTACCGAACGTGGGAAGACCAGGCTCGAATGTGAATTCCACGCTATCGACAACCTCAACCGGCGTTTCGGGCCTGGCTTTCTTCCTCAGGTCTATATACTCCTGCCGGACATGGTGCTGCGAGAAGCGGAATCTCCCTGGTTTGTATCCATGTTTCTTGGCGAGTGGCTCGACGGGTACCATGAGTTCCACTTGGCCGCGGCAGAACAGGGTTCGCCCCCACGAATGGTTCTTTGGGACATGGACAACGGTTATCGTATTTGTTCGGCGCATGAGGCCAGCGAGATCTACCGGCAGGCAGCGTATATTCTCAGTTATTACTACAACCCGAACACGTACGAAGAGATCTACCCGTGGCACCACGCTTCGGGGGATTTTGTCGTGCAGTCCTCCTCCACAGGAGTACACGTAAGGCTGATTACTGCACGACAGTACGCGACCAGAAGTGAATTCCCGGCCGGTTCGCCGGAAGATCGGCTGGAGGCTCTCTGGGCCTTCTTTGCCAACCTCACGATCCGGATGCGCCTCGATCGCCTGGACGGAGTCGGCGACGTGGTTTGGGCTGGAGATCATTGCCTGGAAGCCACAATTCGAGGGTTTTCGGAAAACCTGAGGCATAAGGCGGCAAGTGGAAGGATCGATACCGAGTTGTATGAGGTCTTTACTGCTAGGGCTGTGCGTATGTCCCCTGCGGACCTAGCGTGCGTCTTTCGTGAGACCGTGGATTCCTACGATCAGACAGCGCCGGAAATGCCGATCATTCGGCAGCACTTGGTTGATCACATTTTTCAGGCGCATCAACTCCTAGAGCTGCTCCCTCAAAAGCCACGAAACGGTGTAAGATGGCCAAATGAAAAAGGCATGTAGTTCCATAGGAAGGATCGTAATCGGTGCGCTTCGAGGCGGAGCAGGCAAGACCTTTGTGACGGTTGGGCTCACCGCAGCGCTACGCAAGCGTGGATTGTCTCTGGCAGTGTTCAAGAAAGGGCCGGATTACATCGACGCGGGATGGCTCGGGCTTGCCGCAGGTGGTGAATGCCACAATCTGGACGCATACCTCTTTGATAGGGAGACAGTGTGCGCCTCATTCGTTCATCAGTCCGCGGACAGAGATATAGCTATTGTGGAGGGCAACCGCGGGATATTCGACGGGGTGGATTCATCGGGGAGCTACAGCACCGCAGAGTTGGCAAAGCTCCTAAAAGCGCCGGTCATACTCCTCGTTGACGTTACCAAGATGACTCGAACTGCCGCAGCGCTGGTCGAAGGTTGCCGAAGTCTGGATCCTGAGCTGGAGATCAAGGGCGTAATCCTGAATCGGGTCGGTGGGACGCGGCATGAACAGGTAGTTCGGGCAGCTATCGAGGACGCGACCTCGATTCCGGTCATCGGCTCGGTCCGCAAAATGGGACTTGAGCATTTCCCACAGCGGCATCTGGGGCTGCTTCCGTGGCACGAGCACCCCGAGGCCCTGGGATTCATCCAGGACGCGGCCGCGATTGCGGAACAGAGCATCGATCTGGAACAAGTTTTGCGGATAGCACGCGACTCTAATCACGTGGTCTATGCCGATCGCTCCGAGGTTTTTACGGCGCCTCTTCGTCAGTGCAGTCCGACCCCGGTGATCGGCGTTCTTCAGGACTCGGCATTTCAGTTCTACTACCCTGAAAATCTGGAGGCTCTTAGAAGACAAGGCGCGGAAATTCAGCTGATCAGTGCGCTGGAAAGTCGGGAGTTCCCGCAGGTGGATGCGCTCTACATAGGGGGCGGATTCCCGGAGACCCATGCTCAGAGCCTAGCGGACAATGTGACGTTTAGAACTGCGGTCCTGGAAGCTGCCCGCAACGGTCTCCCTATTTATGCGGAGTGCGGCGGCCTCATGTATCTTTCCCGCAGCCTCGCGATTGACGAACAGGTTTTCCCCATGGCCGGAGTCCTTCCGGTAGACACGGTGCTCCAAAAGACGCCTCAGGGACACGGATATATTCGTGCGGAGGTTTCCGGGCCCAATCCTTTTTATCCGGCTGGAACGCTTCTTACGGGTCACGAGTTCCATTACTCCTGTGTCACGAACATCGACGAAGCGCAGGTGGCCTGCGCCTTCAAGGTGTTGAGAGGCCAGGGCATCGACGGCGCGCGGGATGGCCTGTGTCGATGGAACACCCTTGCCACGTATGTTCATATTCATGCATTGGGCGAGCCTCTTTGGGCTCAAGGTATGATACAGCGAGCGCTGGAGTACCGACAGCAGCGGCAGTGAGAAGTCCGCCGGCCGCGGTAATTCTCAATGGATTATCCGTTCAACTCCGCTGAAG
>JBMOME010000317.1:0-4355 GCA_049323095.1 Thermodesulfobacteriota bacterium | reverse complement strand
TGTAGAGCTTGTCCGACGGAACATTCTACATAGAGACCTACGGCTGTCAGATGAATGAGCATGATTCCGAGAAGATGGCAGCCGTCCTGAATAGCATGGGCTTGACTCAGGTCCCGGAGCCTGAACACGCGGACGTAGTCTTGATCAACACGTGCTCCATCCGGGAAAAGGCGGAACACAAGGTTTACAGCGCTCTGGGTAAACTCAAACCGCTCAAGAAGAAGAAACCTCAGATGGTCACGGTGGTTGCGGGATGCGTCGCGCAACAAAAACGCGCGGACCTGCTCAAGAGAGTGGGGCACCTTGACGCGGTAGTGGGCACCCATCAGATTTCCGACCTTCCTTCCATCATTCGCCGAGTCAGAGAAGATAGCGCGCGCGTTAACGCGACGGAGTTCGCCAGCCGCGTGGGGAGTCTTCATCTTGACGCACCGCGTTTGGGCCCCAGCCGTGTCTGGTCGTACGTCACGGTTATGCAGGGGTGTTCCAATTTCTGCGCGTACTGCGTAGTTCCCTTCACCAGAGGCCCGGAACAGAGCCGGCCTCATGAAGAGATCGTCAGGGACGTGCGCGGTCTGGTAGACAAAGGGTACAGGGAAGTGACGCTTCTGGGCCAGAACGTAAACGCGTATGGCCGCGACCTGGGCAATGGAACAGATTTTCCGAGCCTCTTGAAAGAACTGGACCGGATCGAAGCCTTAGCGAGAATTCGTTTTACCACGTCCCATCCAAGGGACTTCGGGCCCGAACTCGCGCGGGCTATGGCAGATCTTCCCACGGTATGCGAGCACATACACCTGCCGCTTCAGAGCGGTTCCGATCGGATTCTAAAGGCAATGGGCAGGGGATACACCTTTACCGAGTACATGGCCAAGGTAGAGATGCTGCGAGAGATGATCCCGAATGTGGCCATCACCGCGGACATGATCGTGGGCTTTCCTGGAGAAACTGACGAAGACTTTGAACAGACCCTCTCCGCGCTTGAGAGGATCCGTTATGACCAGATATTCTCGTTCAAGTTCTCGCCGCGGCCCGGAACACGGGCCCAGCGCCTGCCCAATCAGATCACAGACGAGATAAAGGCTGCGCGACTGGAACAGGTCCATGCAATCCAGGACCGCGTCACGCTGGACTACCACAGGGCATCAGAAGGAACGGTCGAAGAAGTTCTCATCGAGGGAGTCAAGGAAGAATCCGGGCAACCGTACGGGCGAACGCGAACCAACAAGATTGTGAATCTGGACCGTTCAAATTGCGCTCAACCGGGAGAGCTGATTCTCGTGAAAATCACCAGGGGCCTGAAACACTCGCTGGTCGGCGAGATTGTGAGCCTTACGCCGAAAGCAAAGTCCCTGTAGTCCGTCTCATGTCAGGAACTCGAAAGAATCGAGAAATAGCCGGCAAGCGAGATTCATACAATACCCTTCCAAACGGGTAACATGAATTCGCTTTCTAATGGGAAAGACCGCGGGTCTGCCCACTCTATGGGCGCACACGCGGCTGCGCGCCGTACCAGAGCTACGTTACTTCTTTTCACGCAAGAAGGTATCGTTCACCACAAATCGACCTGAGCCTCCAAAATGTCCCCAATGATCTTCTCGCTATAATCAACGAATCCCGCGCCATTCTTGGTACTGTTCACGATCACGGCAAATACGAGTGTCCTACCCTTTCGAGAGAGCCCGTACCCCGCCAGCGCGTTCACCCCGCGAAGATTCCCTGTTTTGGCACGGATTCTCCTTTTCAGGGGACTGTCAGCAAATTTCTCCTTCAGCGTACCATCCACCCCGGAAATACCGAGTGATGCAATCAACTCCGAGTTGAAGGAAAACTGTCGAGCAGAATTCAGCAGCACGCGCACCAACGCGGACGCGCTGAGGCGATTCGCGCGGGAGAGCCCGCTGGCTTCGCTCAAAGTGAAGCAAGATTCCTTCACACCGATTGCCAGGAGATGGTCCCGGATCACCAACAACCCTTTTTCTCGCGTCCCGGGCGGCCCTTGGACGCGCGCTCCCATTGCCATGGCCACCTGTTCGGCCATGAAATTATTGCTGAATTTGTTGAGCCAATACACAACGATGCTCAAGGGCCATGAATTGAACTCGACCAAGGACTCCGCGTTTGAAGGCGCCTTGCCCGGCAACACCTGACCTGCAACGCGTACCCCGTCCCGTAAGAGGAACTCCTTGAAGACCGCACCGGTGTAAAGCGCAGGTCTGGAAACATTCACGTAGTGCGTCTTCATGGGAGCGGCCGTCCCAATGGTCCCTTTCACGTGGATCAGCTCACGACCCCGTTCTATGTCCTTCTTGGTGACGACCAAGTTCGCAGGGCTCTTGCCCTGGACTGTCCGCACTTCGGCTTTGAGCAATGCATATTCGCTGGTCGGATCGATACTCACCAACGCGGCCTCGCCGGGCCTGCGCGCAGGGTGCACCACGATCTTCACCGAATTGAAGTTGAGCGAGAGTGCGCCATACGGCGCGTGGTACGACCGGTGCGTCAGACCCTGTTGCTCATCGAGAGGAGGGCTTGGCTGAAAATAGGAATCGTCCACCACGATGGCTCCCCGTACCTCCTGCACTCCCCGATCCACCACTTGCCGGGTAAGCGCGAAAAGCTGCTCGCTAACCAGGTACGGATCGCCTCCTCCCCTGAGGTAAATGTTCCCGAGCGAAGTTCCCCGCACATCATCCGCCAGGACCTCGGTGACAAAGGTGAAATCAGGGAAAAGGCTGCTCAATGCAGCCGAAGTGGTCGCCACCTTCATAGTGGACGCGGGCACAAGAGCCAGGTCCGGATTCTCCTCCGCGACAATCTTTCCGGTCTCAAGGTCCGCGATCTGGATAGAAATGGTGAAATCCGGAGGGAGATGCCGCTTGATTATCGCTTTAAGCCTCTGATTCAGAGCCGGCGCGTCCGCGGACAAGGCCGGCCCCGCCAAAGAGAAGCAAAGAACCAAGCTCATACCCAGTGCGACTCGAAGCCGCGGCAGCGCAAGAAGTGGACCGACAATCACGCGCCAAGCCCGCCGAACATCTCCCAAACGGTCCATGATAACGAGCTTCAATATGAGACCCTTTCCTGTGGATATTCCTATATTTTCTAGCTAGATATTTGTGCCGGGATCTCCTCAGGGCGGCCCGGTAGGGGGCTGGTTTGCCCTGCTTTATCAGGGGGATAACCGATATCTGATTCCGGGCGGGGTGTCAAGCAAGGATATGAGGTGGGACCCAGATCTAGAAAGGGCCGCAAAGAAACCTCCGCGCGTGGCGATCTTCGGATGTACGCGTACGCAAGGGGAAGGAGTCTGCGAGCTGGTTTTCGGGAGGTGGATGTGAGTCGGAGGGGGGACAGTAGCGGTTTTTTGTGCCGCGATGATATTTCTTAATAAAAACAATCGATTGAATAACTCTCAAGATTGATTTCTAGAAAAAATTACCAACTAATTGAAAAACAGGTTCATTTTTTTCTTGACAACGATCCGGTTCCGTTATTAATGCAATCGCCAACATTTCGAGCTGGGAGGAAGGGTATGTTGAGAAGTATACCTACTACGCCGTTGGTATGTCTAGTTTTTCTCTTGTCAATTGTCTGGGCAGGCCCTTCCTGGGCCCAAACCCCTGACGAATCCCTCGAAGTCTTGCTCAAGCCGGGCAAGGCCGCTACAGCCGCGCCTGTTAAACACAAGGCAAGAACCGGCGTCACCAGGAGGGCGCCTCAGGTGAACGTCCTGGCGCCGCCTCCGCCTCCGCTTCTGATGCCGCCCCCGGGCATCACCAAGGTGAAGCCGCAGGCCGCTCCGGTGCCGTGTTTCTTTGGGCCCAGATGTCTCGTGAACCATCCTCAACAGGGGCAGTGGGACATAAGCGCGCAGGTCTTCTGGGCCCGGGTTCGGGGCACAATAGCGTACCCACGGAACCCGTGGTGGGGGTTTGTGGGCTGGGGCTGGACCAATGAGGCTGACCTCACCGATGATATCGGTGCGCCCAAGAGCACGGTGTTGACCCAAATTTCGGCCCGATATCAATTCAGGCCGAACTGGGGCGTCCGGTACGTCGGCATGTGGGACCAGATGAGCGGCACCGGTAATCCAAGCCAGCAATTCTACTTCGGCAGCCAGTGGTTCCTGATCACGCCGGGCTGGCCCTTGAACACCACCTGGGAGCATGGGTATCACCGGGTGGGACTGATCTACGATGCGGTGAGAACCTGCTCGGCAGTGGTGAGCGTCTTTGCCGACTGGGTCCATACGGACGACAAGATCAATGTGGGCTGCACCACGTGCGGATGGTGGGGTCAAACCTTCAGTGAGGGAGGCGATTCCGCCATGGTCGGCCTTGAGATCAAGAAAT
>JBMOME010000316.1:0-37213 GCA_049323095.1 Thermodesulfobacteriota bacterium | reverse complement strand
CGGCCGTGTGCCCCTACTAGGCTCCTTTTCTTGCAGACGGTTTCGGCGCATATGCAGCAGCTTAGCCTGCGCAGTCCTTCGTCAAAAATAGATAATCGCTACGCACGCAGCCAACCAAACTACCGTACAAGCCAAGAGGGGAGGATCCGTGAGGAGCATTTCCGTTGGGGATCCACCTTTCTCCTTATGATAGACCAGGAACATGTACCGAAAGATGCCGTACGTCACCAGGGGAATGGTGAACATCATCTTTTCCGATTCAATGCCCGTCTCAGGATTTCCGCGGACCGAGTACAGGCAGTAGAAAATGAACGTGGACGTGGTCACGATCAACAACAACTGATCGAGCAATGGCACGCTGTAGTTTTCCAGGACCGGCCGGTGACTGATCGCGTTGTCGTTGAGCAAGACCACTTCGTGTCGGCGTTTACCCAAAGCAAGGAGGATCGCGAGCGAAAAAGTGCAGAGAACGAGCCAGCTGGAGACAGTGACCGAAATCGCAGCCGCACCGGCTAAGACTCGGAAGAGGAAGCCCGAGGAAATCGTCAGCACATCCAGGATCACCAGGTTCTTCAATCCAAAGGAGTATGCCACCTGGATGAGCAGATAAGCGCCAAGGTACATGTGGCAAGCGAGCGGGGCCTTGACCGCAGCCGCGAGCCCAAAGACTGCAAGGAGCAAGATCACCATAGCGGTCAGCGCGGTCCCGGACGAAATGTCTCCTCGTGCAAGAGGACGATTCTTCTTGAGAGGGTGGGCCCTGTCACGTTCCATGTCGGCGTAATCGTTGAGAATATAGGTAGCTGACGATGCCAGACAGAACGCTACAAAGACCGCTGCCACCCGGATGATGTCCTCACTCAGCATCAGGTGAGCGCTGAAGATCAACGGCATAAAGACAAAGCCGTTCTTGACCCACTGAGTGGGTCGCATGAGATGTACGAGCGGTATGAGGCTATTCATAGGTTACGGGAGGTCCTTGGCGTTGGATGTATCCCGGAGCGCGCTCGGGCAATCATCCCTAGCATAGGCCGAGCGCCCTGTAAACCGATGGGGCGTGGGTTGCACAAGTTGGCGGGTAAGGGAACTCCCCACGGGATTGGCGCCACCGACGTGTCTCGCACATCGCAGAGCACGTCCGTGCAGGGATGCGCCTCGCATATCCGTGGCACCATGTATGGACATACACGCTAAATTAACGCCCAAGCTATTAGCTTGAATTTGGTGTCCCTCCGGGACACTCAGACAATAGCCCGGCAATTCATTGCCGGGTGAGTGAACCCTCAACGAAAAGCATTTCTGAGTCCCGGAGGGACGACAGAGCTACTCAGGAACGCGGACCCTACCTTCCGACGTGATTTCGCACACCTGTCGTCCCTTTGGGACTGCCGAGAACAGAGTTTTTGAACTGGATTTTCCCGGCGATGAATCGCCGGGCTACTTTCTGTGGTCCCTCCGGGACCTGAAAGGCGGAACCTAGGAGCTTGTAGTGACGCCGATGGGGTACAGGGGGGTTTTCAAGGCAATAAGACGCGAGTGCAGTCAGCGGGGCTGTTCGATTACGCCGCGCTACCGGGTGCATGCAGATCACAGAGGCTCTGATCTGTACCGACTCTTTTTGCCCTTGTTCAACGCAACCTCTGACCGTCATGCCTCACTCAGGGCTTGTTTTCATCCACTCCATGAGTAAAGTGAATGTGAGGAGCCCTGCGGAACCGAGAAGATGACCGAGACCAAAAAGCTTTGGGAAGAAGAAACTCGCAAGATACGTCTGCTGCGCATCTGCACGGATCTTGTGGTGCAGCTCCTCATGACGCGGCCGCTCAAAGCCGACGACGCGGACAGACTGATCGCGGGAGCGAGGAGCTACGCTTTGCAGCTCTTTCCCGACAAGGGGCACGTTTTCGATCTTGTCTATCTCCCTCGGTTTCGCCGCGCGTTGGAAGAAGCAGGGGCCAAGCAGATGCCCGGCATCCTCATGAAGTGGGAGAAGCTGACGCATTAGAAAGCCGCGCCCTCCCCCTTTTCTAAAGAGCCTGCCCCGGACATGATCCGGGGGGGACACAGGGGGATTTTCGTGAATTCACCGCGTACACAAATGCCTGGCTGGAGGGAAAGATATGGACGATCTGGAGTTCATCGGAGCCCTTACGCAGCGTACTGAAAGCAAAATCGTGTTTCTGGTTATGGATGGTCTGGGGGGCCTTCCCAAAGAGATGGGTGGACCGACGGAACTGGAGGCCGCGTCCACCCCAAACATGGACAAACTGGCCAGGGAAGGATCGCTCGGCCTGATGCACCTGGTCGGGCCGGGGATATCGCCGGGAAGCGGACCGGGCCACCTGGGCCTTTTCGGTTACGACCCTCGGCAGTACATAATCGGCCGAGGCGTCCTGGAGTCCGTGGGCATAGGCGTTGAGATCACCGACCGTGATGTGGCCGCACGAGGAAACTTCTGCACCGTCGATGAGCAAGGCCGGATCACTGACCGCCGCGCGGGACGTATCCCAACCGAGGAGTGCGCTAGATTGGTCGCAATGGTTGAAGACATTTCGCTCGCGGGCGTCGAGTTGATCGTCAAGCCCGTAAGGGATTATCGATTTGCGCTCATTTTCAGGGGCAACGGGCTTTCTCCCCACCTCAATGAAACCGATCCGCAGCAGGTCGGCGTAACGCCCCTCGATGTGCAACCACAGGATGGTTCACAAGAAGCGCGCAATACGGCCGATCTAGCCAATCAATGGATCGCGCAGGCCCGAGAACGGATCAAGGACCAGAAGCCGGCAAATATGGTTCTGCTGCGGGGATGGTCCCGCGAACCGGGGCTCCCGCGATTCAAGGACGTATTCAAACTGAACGCTGCGGCTTTGGCGGTCTATCCCATGTACAAGGGCCTGGCCAGCCTGGTGGGCATGAAACTGATCCACGGGCTGAATAACCTTGAAGATCAGCTCTCCGCTCTCAAGGAAAACTGGAACGAATACGATTTTTTCTTTGTGCACCACAAATACACGGACAGTCGCGGAGAAGACGGTGACTTTGACGCGAAGGTGAAAGAGATAGAAAAAGTGGATCGAATCGTGCCTCGCATCCTGGATTTGGGTCCCAAGGTGCTTGTGATCACCGGCGATCACTCGACTCCTTCCGTGATGAAGTCTCATACGTGGCATCCGGTGCCGGTGCTCTTATGGGCCCCAGGAACCACCAGAAGGAACTGGGATGTGAGCGAGTTCGGGGAAACTCAATGCCTAAAAGGCGCACTGGGCCAGTTCAACGCGGCAGACCTCATGATCCTGGCCACAGCCCACGCAGGAAAACAAATCAAATTCGGCGCGTAGAAACTCGATGTGAGTTTCCGTGAAAGATTGCGTGCCGGAGTTCCCCAACCGGAACTACTCAAGGTTCTCCTCCTTCGGGAGGAAGCCGATCGCGAATAACGGTTCTCGGAATAGTACCCGGCTGATGATCCTCATCTGTTAGATTCCAACTGGAAAGGAACCGCACCCACGAGCAATATTATATCTCTTGGCTATCGCGGACCTGAGGGTGGGGTCGCGCCCGGCGGGGTCTAAGGAAGCCACGAACACTCTGATATGTTTGTCATATCCGGCAACGATCCGCCGATAAGTGGTGACCGGACCGAACGGGCGCTCGACTGTATATCGTCTCCTGTAGCGATCCCGCAGCCCGGCAGAATCTTTTTCATAAAAACTGCATCTACATGCAAATAAATTGAGGTACTGCAAATTGTACAAAAATGTCTAAGGCATGACCTGGAGGCTTTAGCATGAAAATCGAAGGATATATCAGCGTAATGGTTGTCTTGGCGGTCGGGCTGTTTTTTGTAAGTGCGTCCTGGCCAGAAGCTACTTTTGGGGCGGTTCAGGCGTCCACCGACGTTAATTGCGTGCCGGTGAATACCTGGTGCACCCCCGCGACGGCTGGAGGAGTTTCAGGGACATTCTGTACGACAGAGCCGGTGAGGCCCGCTAGTCGGGGGGCTACATCCGCTGAGACTCTAGGGGAAGCGATTGGTTCTGTACTGGCGCTTCCTTTTGTCGTAACAGAATGCCTATTGGTAGGATGTCCCTAGCGACTGACGATAATGCCTTGGCGTCCTGTCCAATCACTGTAAAAAGCTTTGTGCCAGGGCCGGCAGATTATAGGAAACGGTGAGTGCGACCTCACTTCCGATCTTGCGGGAACCCGCGACGAACCTAGGGTTGCTCGCTGAACATGCAAATAAGGACGAGGCTCTGGAGTGTGAAGATTCGTTCGCGGTTCGGGGACCTGTTAACCGTTTCCCCGATGCACACGGGTGCGCAATTACGCGAAAATCTAGTTTCATTCCCTAGGGTGTGCAAAATGACAGACGCCGGCGTCTGATGCACGACCCTCAAGCATTCACAGCCTTCACCGAGTAGTCATCAGGCTTCATTTGAGCAGCAGGAACAATCACATTCGTAAACCAATGACGGAAGGCATGGTTGATACGATCTACCGCTTCGTTCCAGTCGCCGTCGTAGTCGGATTCTTCGATGTCTTCGACGATTTCTGCGGTAAGCCCCGAAAATTCAGCTAGATCATCTCGTGTCATGTGGAGCTTGTTGCGGATGTCGTATATTTGTTGAGCGACATCGGCTTGTCTGCCCGCTTCCTCGAGGGAAGCCTCTCGTTCAGGATTGTCTTTGATGTATCGCCGGTACGCCCACTCTACGGCGTCAGAACTCTTCTTACTCATTGTCTGGCTCCCAATAAAAGGTGTGGGTTTCTGCCTCCTGCTCATATCTCTTCTTTTTCTCTATGGCTCGGTCGATGTCTATCGACGGGACCTCGCTGGTCTTCTTTATCAGCCCATGAGTTACCACCACTCTCTTCCTTCCGTAAAAGAAGAACAGCATTCGCAGTCTGAACTTCTTCTCACGCGCTCGCAGTTCATAGATGCCGTCTCTGAGAGGAGCAGCTATGGGTCTCCGAAGTTCGTGTCCTTGGTTTCGCAGTCTTTTCAATCGGTCGATACATCGATCCTGACCTGCGTCAGACTGCTTATCGAGCCACTTGCACATCGGGACCGATCCATTATCCTCCATGTAAAATACGACTTGAACCTCCGGCAATAGTTCGTCCTCCGCGAATCCTTATCAAGGAATTCGAGAGAAAGATCAAGAGAGACTTTTCCAAAATCTCCGAACGGAAACCTTCCATGACATTTCTTCTTCTACGGGTTGGTTGTTTCGCGAGATGTCGCCCGAGACGGTCTAAATGGGCGTTCTCCGCCATCAGATACCTTGTTATCGCGAACCTGGGGGTGGGGCCGCGCCTGGCGGGGCCTGAGGGAGGCGTCTGATAATATCCTCGAACTGTTGTTTGAGCTGCTGCTGAGCCTCGGGGCGTACTTCTATTGTGCCCGAAGGTTTCTGACCGGCGACCGCGGTGTCCGGGGCCCACACCTCGACATCATCGTCGGTCGCTCTGGCCACAAGCTGTCCATCAGGAGTTAAGACTTCAAAGTCCACCTTGTGCCGCGCGTTCTTCATCCTGGCCACAAAGTCGGTCAGCCATGTGATGCGCTCGTCCACTCCGGCTTCCATCCAGCGCGGCCCTGCGGTGAATGTGCTGAAGTTGCGGTCAGCAGCCTGAAAGACGCCTGCCGATATCAGGCGGTCCACTTCGAGTTGCACCGTTCGGAGCGAGGCGCCCCTTGCTCCGTGTTGCGCCATCTCAATAGGGGTTTTCCCACGGCCCTCTTTGCGGATCTGTTCAACCCGCTGCTCAACCTTTATCGCCTGAGCAGGAAGGAGGAAATATCTGAAGAACACAAACAAGGCTATGCCCACGGGTACGGCAAAGATGATTCCGAGGACAAGAGGCGGGATTCGCTCCATTAGCCTCTTGCGAGGTTCCGCGCGCTCCCACCGGTGCTCTCCTGGGAGAACGTGTCCGCATTCAGGGCAGGTGAGGTGCGTCGGAGATACCTGCGCGCGGCACTGGGGGCACTGGGAAAGTAGGTCCGGGTCCGCTGCGGGCCTACTGGGTTTGATGGGACGCTCAGGTGGCGGCACCGCGCTGCCTTCGAAATCGGTCCAGGCCGATTCGAACCGCGGAGGAGGGGGAGCTTCGAGAAGTTCAGCCTCGGAGGGCAAGATCAGCTTGCGCGAAACCAACATCCGAAGGAGCTTGTCGAGTTGCTCGTCGCTGACCGCATACTCGATCCTCAACGCATGGCGGCCTTTCCCCGCGCGCAGGTCTTCAACAAACCTCTTCGCGTTGATTGTTCGTTTCGGCTGATCCATTGGATGCGAGTCCGTATCAGGTTACGTGCTCTTTGCCAAGCCATATTCCCATTCCAGGCCCCAGAGGCGCAAGGCGCCGTCATTGCCCCCGCTGGCGATCATGGACTGATTCGCGAAGAATCGCACCACATTCACCGGGGAAGGATGGCCTTCCAGCGCTGCCAGACACTTCTGCCCGGGCAGATCCCAAACTCGAAGGGAGCAATCGTCCGAGCCTGTGGCCCAAAAACGCCCGCCGGGTGTGATGTCCATGGCCCGAACAGCTTCAGTATGCTCCTTGACTGAAGCCACATTCAAGCCGGAACTGGTGACGTAGATCAGTACCTCTCCGGTTTCCAAGCCTGCCAGCACTTTCTCGTTCCCTACAGGGCAACAGATGGCCGTCACGGGCACCTTAAGGTCCCGAAAGATGCCCAGCCGGCTCCCGGTATTTGTAGAGCTGCGATGGATCCGGGTTCCCTGATGCAAGCCGTACACAAAAGCCCCATCACTCGAAAAACATACGAGATCCGTCCCCTGGATGCGATCGCCAAAGTAGGTTGTTTGCCCCGTCTCTGCGTCTACTCTCACAACCCGATGGTCCCGTGAAAGGGCCAAGAGGTTCTTCCGATCGGGCCAAAGCAGTAGCGGCGGGGAGATCCCTTCTACCTGCCAAACCGTGTCGCCATCGAGGCGCCACCTTCGCAAGGCCCCGTCCTGACAATAGGTGAGCAGCCCCAGGTCTCCGCCCAGCAAGAAGACGGCCTGTGCCGGGGCGGAAAGGCTGAAGACGCGAGTGCACGAACCCGTGACCACGTCCCACAGCGCCGCGGTGCGATCGCGACTCCCGGAAAGCATGAACAGGCTGTTGTCGGAAACGTCCAGGCAGGTCACGGCCTTCTCATGGTGTTCGAACGAGCGGATGAAAGCTGACGATTTCAAGAGGGTGGGTTTGCAGGGGCCTATGATGAGGTTCCTTATCAGAATTGCTTCCTTTGACCATGCGAACCCCGCGGTGCTCCGTATGCGCTCGAAGCCTTCGAGGGCCTCCATGATCCGGTCTTCACGCCATGCCTTCCGGAAGCTGTCCAGGGCCTGGGTAAAGCTGTCGTGGAGACGAGCCAACTCCTGGAAGGTGCGTGGCCGGCTCACGGCCGGCTCCAAGAAGTTCCTGTCAAACCAGCCCGTATCGAGCGTCCACAGGCGCACCGAGCCGCGCATTGCGCCGATAAGCAGGCGATGTTCGTCTCCGGAAACTGCACATGCGGTCAGGCGCTCGCCAGGGAGACTGATGGTGCGACAGCAGCGAAAGTGTTTGATATCCCACATTTTGATGTGGCCGTCACCCGCGGCTGAGACTAAATATCGGTCTCCGTCCATGAAACTGAGAGAGGTTATTTTGGAATGATGACCGGAAAGTTCCCCCAAAGCTCCTCCAGAGGCTGCATCCCAGAGCCGCACCACTTCGTCTGCGCCGCCCGTTGCAACAACAGAACCGCCCACGGAAACGCGCAGCGCGGTGATTGCCCCGGTATGCGCAGCCACTATGAAATCCGGCTCCTGAGGGCGTGCGGATAGCCAGAGTTCAAGCGTGCCGTCTTCCCGGCCGATAAGCAGGGATTCGCCGGCTTGTGCGAATTCGAGGCCGGTAACTCCCGATGTGCGGGGTGGAGTGGCCCACGCGACTTTCCCCGAGTCTGTTTCCAGCACGTGTACTCGACCTTCCTCGCCCCAGGCTGCGAGAAACCGAGAGTCAGGCGAAAAGCGCACACCGTATGCGGCTATCCCGGGATAGACCCGCAGTCGCTCGCCCCGGGATACTTCCCAAAGATCAAGGGTCTTGAAGGCTTGTCCATATGCAATCGCTGCCAGCCTGCTGTCCCGTGAAAAGGCAGCGGCCCGGGGAACCATACTGAATGTGCGGACGTTCTTGAGGCAGCGGCCCGATTCCAGGTCCCAAGTGCGGATGGATCGGTCTTCGCCCAGCGAGTGCGCGGCACTCCCCTCAGACGAAAAAGCCACTGCGAGGATACTTTTCACATGACCAGCGAACGAGCCCTTCTCCTCAATGGGCGCAAATCCCTGCGAGTCCACAAAGTGACGGGGATCGCCGTCATACTCAATCCATCGCTGGCTGTAATTAGGGTTCTCTTGGCTCGCTTCCTGCAACAGTGGGACAGCGGACGCTGCATCTCCCCGTTGGAGCGCCACCAGGCCCATGAGATACTTGTAATCCGGAGTGCCCCTTGTCTCGATCTTCAGGGATTGCATCCGGCTCACGATCTCTTGGTCGGAAGTCTCGCCGGCAGCCCATCTGAGCACGTCGAGATTGTACACGGTTTGCAGGTGGTCGGTATCTGAGGAATGTGCGTCTTCGAGCAGCTTTCTCGCCTCATCCTCTCGCCCCAGATCGAGCAGGGAGACGGCTTGGTTATTCAATGAATCAGCCTTCAGAGCGAGCACGTTCGGACGCGGCCTCGGTCTCGAATCAGGCGCCAATTGGCTGTAAACCGATTCGAGAGCGCCACAAAGCTCGACAAAGGAAGAGAATCGATTGTCGGCCTTCTTCTCCAGGCATGACATGACCAAGTCCGCGAGTGCGGGTGGGATTGTGTCGCGCACTGAACAGGGATCAACGGGAGGCGACTTCAGATGGGCCCTAGCCAGCGCGGAGAGAGAAAAGCCGTTCGGGAAGCGAAAAGGCATGGATCCGACGGCCAATTCATAAAGCATGATCCCGAACGAATAAATGTCGGCCCTGATGTCGACAAGAGAATTCTTACGGAAACGCTCGGGGGCCATGTACCACGGTGAGCCGACCAGCCCGTCCTCCTCTAACGTGAGGTTCGCGTCCGTGTCGTCCTGTGCGTCCCGGCGCGTCCCGGTAGTATCCTCCTCGTCCGAGCTCGTTCGTGCCCGCTTCACCAGACCAAAGTCGGTAATCTTGAGCATACCGTCTCGAGTGAGCAGGCAGTTGGCCGGTTTCACATCCCTGTGGATCATCCCGTGTTGTTCGGCATGGATCATTCCGTGGCAGAATTGGAGCATGAGATCGACGATTTCTCGAAGGTCCTTGAGGTCCTCCTTTTCCATGCGTTCGGCGAGGCTTCCACCGTTCACATATTCGATGAAGAGTCGAGGCAGCCCGTTGATAACGCGGGCGTAGTAGCATGTGGCGATATTGGGATGCACCCCCAAATGTACCCAGAACTCGGCTTCCCTGAGAAACCTCCGGATGGTCTTTTCGCTGGTCATCGCATGGGGAAGAGGCGTCTTGATCGCCAGCATCATCTTCCACAGTCGGTGAAACACGAAATGGACCCGACCCATGCCGCCCCCCTTGGAACCGAGAACCTCGTAAAGGCCCTCGATCACGTCACCGCGCTGCCAGCGGGTCTGCGTGGTATCCATGGTCCAGTCGGAAGTCGATTCACCCTGTTCCGTTCCCTGCGGCGACATTAAGTCCGGCTCCGGGCCGAGGCGGGTAACCTTGACGCCAAAGCCCGCATTCTCCAGGGCGCGGACAAGACGCTTGAAGTCTTTGTCCATAGCCACTTTTTTCAAAACGAGCGAACGGCTGGAAAGCGTAGACCAAAGCTGATCAGGGGTGCGTTTCAAAATGTTGGCAAGAACCGTCACGATGGAGTCGGACCTATCGGATTCCGGCGTAGACCATATTTTGAGGGAGACGTAGTCCAAGCGACTCTCCAGCGCAAGGCAGGCTATACTTCATGACGATAGGCAGCTTGATACGTTATATTTCTTGATCATGCGCGTCTGCTATGGTCGTGTTGATCATTTGGGCAAGTCTGTCGACGTCAACGGGCTTGTCTATAACTCCGTCCACAGCCGATTCCATCATATTCTCCGGCGGGAGGTTTTGCCCGGTCCACCCGGTAAGGAGCAGAAAAGGAGGTTTAGGGATGTTTCTATCCCGGCAGATCTCCTTCATTACCTTGCCGACCTCCCAGCCGTTCATGTCAGGCATAATCAGGTCGCACAACGTGAGGTCGATACGGTTCTCTTCAAAGATCCGGAGACCTTCAGCTCCGGACGTGGCAGTGAATACCCGATGACCTATCATGGTGAGAAAGCTCTCCAGCACTTCGAGAACCGCGGTCGTATCATCAATGATCAGGATGCTGAGAGCGAGGCTCTGGGGTACTTCGGTGACCGACGCGGCTTTCGCGGGCGGCGCTTGGGCAAGGGGGAGCTCGATCGTGAATGTGGTGCCCCGACCCTCCACGCTCTCCACAGAGATCTCGCCGCCGTGCCGAGCTATTATCCCGTGGCTAACCGCGAGGCCCATGCCCGTGCCGATGTCGAACCCTTTTGTGCTCCAGAAGGGCTCGAACACCTTGGAGAGATCGGCCCTGGGGATGCCCACGCCCGTGTCATGCACTTTCAGGAGCACTCGATCTCCGTCGATGAACGTGCCGATACGAATATCGCCCCCCTGCGGCAAAGCCTCTGCCGCGTTCTTGACAAGATTGAGAACCACTTCAAAGAGTTCGCCCTCTTTCCCTTGCACCACGCAACCTTCAGGGAGATCGTGCGTCAAGTTTACCTTGATGCCTGTGCGCTCGGGATTAGTCTTCCACCACGGTTCGCTCATTTCCACAGCCTGAACCGCGATGTCGGAAAGATCACAGATGCTCACATCGTGCCCGGGCTCCTCCTCGCTGATTCGGGCGAATTTCTGGAGCCGTCGGACCGTTTCCGCGCCGTGTCTTACGCTTCGGAGGGTTCGTTCGAGCGTCGCGGCGAGTGGCGCCAAGTTGCCTCGCCTGAGATCGAGCAAGGCAAGCTCGATCCCGCCCATCACGATCTGGAGCAAGTTATTAAAGTTGTGGGCCACTCCGCCGGCGAGGTCCGCCACCGCCTTGAGGCGCTCGGTCTGAATCAGCAGCTCTCCAGCTCGTTTTTCTTCCGTGATGTCCAGCACGTTGCCCATGGTGGCGCCCCGGCCGTCGTACAGGACGGTGGTTGCCATAAGTTTGAGCCACCTAGTTTGGCCGTCTTTGCCAATGGCGCGAAAATCGTACAACGGGGGTGCAGACAGGCCCAACGATCTCGCAGTACCCCGTGATTTGACCATTTCTCGGTCCTCGGGATGGACAAAGAGCCAGAATTCCTGACCGATTATCTCCGACTTACGATATCCGGTCATCTCGGCCAATCTGTCATTCACAAAAACAAGCCGACCATCCTGATGAATAAATATGCCGGTTAGTGAATTCTCCGTGAGCAGCTTGTAGCGCCATTCGCTTTCTTTGAGCGCGTCGCGTGCTCTTTTAGCGTCGCTGATGTCAAGTGAAGTGAACACGAGGCCGCCGGAGAGATCCCCTGGCGTGATCGGAGCCGACGTAATTTGAAGGTCGAAAAGAGAGCCGTCTTTTCGCCGGCAGCGTGTTTCCACGGTTCCAATACCGCGTTCCTTGATCTGGGCGAGGGTTACTCTCGCTACTCGCTCGAATTCCTCTTGATTGTCATAGAGTATCCTGGTGCTCTGGCCCACCAGTTCGTCACTGGTATAGCCGGTCCTCTTGCAAAGATTTTCATTCACCCACAGGAGCACCCGGGTATTCGAAATCATGCCGATGCTGATAGGAGCAGTCTGAAGCACTGTCCTCAGCGTAGCTTCGCTCTCACGCTGCGCCTGCTCCATCCGTCTTTGCTCCGTGATGTCCCGAATGTGCTCGATGATTCCCGTGATTTGTCCGGTGTCCTCGGCGATCAAGGGATACGAGTACAACTCGACCCAGCGGGGTTGATCTGCTCCGGCGCGGTGAACCGCGACGACTCCTGTGGCGGGCAGGCCGGTTTCCATAGCCCGTCTGCTCGGGCAGTCTTCGCACAGGGTTGTGCGACCGTGAAAGGCCTCGTAGCATTTCCTCCCTTCAAGAGACCCGGCTTGAGCGAACGCAGCGGAAACAACAGCATTGACTCGAAGGATGTTGAAATCTTTGTCCAAAACAGAGATACCATCACGTATCCCGGCGAAGACGTTGGCCAGGAATCGCTCGCTCTCCCTCAGCGCTTGTTCTGCCCGTTTTCGGCTCGTGATGTCTTCTACGACGCCTTCGATATACTTGATGGATTGGTCCTCGTTGCGCACCAGCCGTACGTGGACGTTGCCGACAATCTGAGTTCCGTCCTTCCTACGATACTCGTTCTCGAAGCTGAGCAGGCGGTCTTCCTTCTTTGCCATCTCAATAATCTGCTTGCGCTTATCCGGTACGACGAACAGATCCCGTGCGATATCTTTTACAGAGGCCATCAATGCCTCAGGAGACTCGTACCCCAGCATTTCCGCGTACGCCTTATTCACACGCAGGAAGGTGCCCTGCTCTGTAGCGCGAAAGGCAGGGATCGGCCCGTCGTCGAAGAAGCCCCGGTACGTAGTCTGATCTTCCTGGGCCGCTCTCGCTTGGGCTCGGGAAACGGCAAGATCCTCCCCAAGGCGTGCAAGCTCCGAGCGCAAATCCAGAAGCTCTTCACGAAGCTCTTTAAGAGAGGTGTCCTCGTCTTTCATCGTGACCTCAGGGGGAGTGAAGTTTGCCCAAAAAGGCCAAAACCATCTTCGGGTGCGGTGCTCCCTCCGGCCCCCCCCACTCTCACTATTAGACCTTCTTAGGAACAAAACAAGAACCAGAATACAATTTGTCTACTTCTGGCGCAAGGAATTGCGTCAGCCGTCCGCAATAATGGACTTACCCCGAACGGTTCCGTTGCCCATATGATTGCGCGGAACAAATGGCGGGACAGGTCCCCAGCCTGTCCACTACCGACGACCGGCACCCCCGCGTTCCGCCCGGTGCAGTCCTACCTGCAACCTCATCTTGCTCCGCGTGAGAGGCTGCGGGTGCCACTGACCTGGGAATCAGGTCAGTGCAGGCTTGGGATGTTCATATAACACTGACCTGAGCAAGCTCAGGTCAGTGGCACCCAAGTCGATAACCGTTCGCCCGGGCCGTTATTCGTACAAGAAGAAGACTCCGGCCACCATCAGAGCGCCGCCCACCAACCGATACCGGATGTTCTGTTCCCCGAAGAAGATCCATCCCAGCAGGACGCTAAAGACCATGCTCAGTCGTTTCACGGAAATCATGTAAGCCACCGGTGCAAGGCTCATGGCAACAAAGTGAGTAATCTCCATTCCCGTCATGAACAAGCCACCGACCAGAAAGAGCCAAAGGTTGGTTCCTGATATGTTCACCCGCGCGTTGCCTCGCCTTATTCGGGTAAGACTCACCACGGCAAAGACGCCTGTTATGAGAAACAACAACAGAATTGCAAAAGGGAGCGCTCCGTAAAGCAGGACACCTTTTTTCCCGAGTGCGGAAGTGATCGACCAGAGAACGGCAACAAAGAGCATTTTGCGAGAGCCTGGATTAGAAAAGATTGCTCTGATTGGCGCCAACAGATTGAGGATGATGAGGTCTGCATTGAGGAGATACGCTCCCGCAGTAACCATGAAAATACCCACTCCACCCGTGAGGCTGATCCCTTCGTCCACGATGACGGCGGCGGTAAGAATCGTGAAGACGGGTGTGAAAGCGAGCAGTGGAACGGTCAGCGAGAGAGGAGCCATCCGAATCGCCTGCAGAAACAGATAGTACGCATAGACCTCGACAGGAAGCCCCACAGCCAGCACAATCAACAGTTCCACGGAAACGGGTTGTTTCTCCACAACAAAGAAGACCGGAATCAACACGAGCAACGATAGGCCCAGGAGTAGGGTCCCGGTAACCCATTCGTCGTTGTCTCTTACAAGGCGCTTGGAGAGCGCGTCGCATCCCGCAGTAAGGAGAGCACAGCTTAGGGCTATCGGAAACCAGTGCATGTGTAAAACTTCCGTACCTGGGAATATACAATGAGTTATGAAAGCTCTCGCCTTCGGCAAGCGCTCCGGGGGTTCGCCTCGGAGATCGGCTGCAAAACCGGACGGGCAACCACAAGGGTTGCCCCTACGCCGGACGTCGAAACTACTCCATGCGTAAACCCGACCGTGGGTACCTTATGGGCGTTAACTTGCAGGGTCGGCCCATGTGATTTCACTTAATCGACTCATGGAGCGCCCCGTCACCCCGGCGAAAGCCGGGGTCCAGTCCCGCGCGGGACATTGGGTCGAAAAAACTGGATTCCGGCTTCCGCCGGAATGACGGAAGAAAGCAAATTGCACGTTTAGGTCAACGCCTATGCTCCGCCGTGGGTGCCTTATGCAGTCAACTTTCATAAGCACCCCTTCGTTAGTCCACGGATGCCATCAACTGATCCACGCGGCGCCTTGTGCGCTCCACATGGGATCCTTCCCAATATATCCTTCCGCAACCCGGGCACTGATGAAATGTTTCAGTGTTCTGAAAAACCACGGGCGGAACCTTGCTCGACGCTTTTTCTTTCGGGATCTCCCGAACCGGTAAATTGCACAAGAGGCACCTGGTAAACAGTAGGGCCGAGTCGGGACGGATGTCCATCTGCTCGAACACTTCCTCGATCTGGTCGGCCAGTCTCGCGCTCGTTATGATGACATCGATGGGGAAGGGAGCCTGCTTCCTCGCGGAAACAAAGGTGCGGCCCTTCGATGGAGCCACACAGGGATATGCCGCATCAAAGCCCAGGATTCGGAGCCACTTAGCGAGCTTTCCCAGCATCGCGTCAACATCGAAACACGGTTGTGCTTCATTTTCGCCCAAATTGGGCTCGTCCATGCGCACCTCTTTGCGTCGAAAAGGCTTGCTGCGATTGTTCAGCTTATCACAGAATCTCTTGCGCGCTGACGAACTCCGGTAGCGGCCGGCGTCTCGAAGCTGTCTCAAAACTCTAGGACAGATGAGATTCCTGGTAGGGGCGCTTCGAGAAGCGCCCTGATTTCGGGCGGTTCACGAACCGCCCCTACCGACTGGGTCGCAGAATTATGACTTCTGAGACCGTTTCTCTCCGCCGGTCCGGGAAGCGGTGCACCGGCAGGGACGCCGGTGCCTACCAAAGCCCTGGGGCTCCGCCCACTCGGGAAGTCTCATTCAGGCACAGAGTAGTCCGGGGTCCGCACAAAACCTGCGTCTGTACTTGATTAATCGCCTCTCGGCTTTTACAATGCATTATCGATCCGAACCGGATGATATCAAGGAGGGGTGGGAACCATGCGAATAAAGATCACCATAGGCAAGCTCTCCGTGGATGCAGAGTTGAACGACACCCCCACAGCCCGGAAGATTGCGGAAGCTCTGCCGATAGAATCAACCTTCAGCACCTGGGGTGATGAAATCTATTTCCCCATACCGGTAAACTCCCCATTGGACGAGAGCGCCAAGGAAGTCGTCGAACTGGGAGATCTAGGCTATTGGCCCGTAGGAAAGGCCTTCTGCATCTTCTTCGGTTTGACCCCCATGAGCAGCTCCGGTCAAATCGTACCGGCATCAGCAGTGAACATCGTGGGCAAAGTGCTGGGGGACCCCTCCCGCTTCAAAGAGGTCATGCAAGAAGAAGAGGTGCTCATAGAAGCCGGCTAAGGCTCTATCCCTCAAGGATACTGCATAATCATAGCACCTGTGGAGGAAAGGCGGGTGCCACGGACCTGGCGAAGTCAGGTCCGTGTTCGCTTCTCAGACAAACCGAGCACTGACCCTGCGAAAGGCCGGGTCAGTGGCACTCCGCCGTTTTCCGTAATAGCCCCGAAGAGGTCTTTGCTCCTGTCTTTCCCCTGAACGGCCATGATTTATTGGCCACAACTGAACGTGAAAATGCTGCAATCCGGTCTGGTGCCACGGATGTGTCCCATCCCGCGGGACTCATCCGTGCTTGCCCGTTATCGCCCTATGGCCACGAGACCCTCGCCACCGGTTGACTCCTATCCCAAGGACGTTCGACGGACCAGACCCGCACGGATGAGCTTCGCACATCCGTGGCGCCAAACAAGAGCTGCCTCGTCATTGAGAGCGGAGCATTTTCAGGTAAGAGCCGGAATCCAGGCGGCCAATACTGGACCCCGGCTTTCGCCGGATGAGGGCGCGTGGCGCCGAGCCGGTGAGAAATTTTCAAGAGATCTATAGGCTGGGCCATACGATTCTGACCACGTGCCGAGCACGTGGGTTTCTCTGGCGAACTGACCCGTAATCTGCGGAGATGTGGTGGAACTTTTTCTTGAATTATGTGTATAAATACGTATAATGAGTCTCATGGACAGCCGTGAGGTCATAAAGAGGCTCGAAGCCGATGGCTGGTATCGAGTTGGTCAGGAGGGATCTCATGTCCACTTCAAACATCCGACCAAGGCGGGGCGTGTCACGGTTAAACATCCACTCAAAGACATTCCCAAAGGCACCCTTGCGAGCATCCGCCGTCAATCCGGTTTGGATCTTCGATGAGGATCGTGGAGGCTGACAATGAAGACCTACATTGCATTACTCCGAAAAGAAGAAGGCAGCAGTTATGGCGTAGACTTCCCTGATTTTCCGGGATGTATCACTGGGGGTGAGACTATGGATATTGCCTATAGGGAAGCAGCGGAGGCACTGCAACTCCATATCAAAGGAATGCTTGAAGACGGAGAGGAAATCCCGGAACCTACTTCTCTTGACGCCATTATGGCTGATCCCGACAACGAACGCGCTGTTCCTTTTCCGGTTCAAGTGCCCGGGGATAAAGCTAAACGTGTAGATATCACCGTCCCGGAACTCGTCCTCAGAGACATTGACGCGTATGCTCGAAAACACAGAATGTCCCGGTCGGCTTTCCTGGTTGATGCAGCGTTGAAGGTTATGAAGACTGGTTGAGACAACAGCCTTGTGAACGGGATTCCGGGGACGCTTTACTTAATTCTCAGGCTACGGCGCCAATTATGTATGGTGTCCCCGGAATTATTGTTTCTTCGGCAGTGCCGTGCCTGATCTCATGCTGGACACCCGGCCTACACCCGCCTAATCAATATCTGTAAGTGCGTCATCAATAGTCGTCGCAATAAAGAACAGGAACGAAATGGCTTTGAGGCTGTTTGCTTTGCTCGCATAGTCCGTAGATATCCCGTGCAAGACAGTATGGCGGTTAAGCAGAGTCGGGTTAAGACCACGTTCGCTCTTATTCGCATTCAGTGCCGTGGCACCGCATAACGGTCTAAGAAAGGCTAGCATGAATTCGTCTGGATCTATCTCATCGATGAAATCCTTGGACAAGGGAATTCCAGAGCCTCTTCTTCGACTGTACACACCTTTTTCTATTCTACTCAATTCTCAGAAAATCCCATCTGCTTGCGCCAAGAAGACCGGTATAGATACGGCGTAAAGTCCATCAAGGTGAGCTTTAAATGCCTGGTCAAATATTGCCGCGCGGTGCTTGAAGCGGAAACAAAGGCTGTCATGAATGGTGGAAAGCCTTCCCTCGTAGAAACGAAACATGAATTCCTCCCGCTCTTTCACAGTCTTCTTGCTCAATGATCTAACGGTCATCATTTCCCTTGATCGCAATTTGGATGGAGCGGGCAAAAACCAACCCAAGCGCGCAAGGGTGGAAACGACACCATCGGTAGCCTTGGGTACTTCTTCGACATGCTTGAGCCAAGTATCCTCGAATTCCAGATAGAATTTGATTTTGGTGAGAATATCCGGCAACGCTGCTGTCCTGGTACAATATTTCATTCTCAAATTCCTGCTCAGCGTTTTGAGAGTCTCTCCCGTTCTATGCAGGCCGGTCTTGGAATTCTCTGCTATCTTTGCTCTGGCCATTTCTCTGTCCCCAAGGTCATGATGCCAACCTCTCATCTTCATAAAGCAAATGGTCAATCCACCTCCATTGCCATCTGGCTGAGGGAATATGTGACTGGATCTTACGTCCATATCTCTTGTCTTCAAGATGACAAGAGCTTCCCATTGAAAGGCACAGTCATAAATGCTTTGTGCGCCAACTAAGGACAAATGTAATAAGAAGCTGTCTGTCGGACTCCTTGTAACGAACCAAACGTGGACAGTCCACGAAAAAGCAGTCTAAGGCTCTCACCTCTTCTCCACCCACTCTCCCCAGTTCCTCTTGTTTTTCATGGCCCCAAGACCCCTTTCCTGTGCCAGGACTGCAAACTGGTCAAAAGGCGAACTGCGGTGCTAGACTAGAAAACTTTGGACAAGTCCCTCGTGTTCTGTAAACGTACAGATCGGTTTACCGGATGTGAGTGCCGCGCGATTCAGAGGGATCGCCCAAGATTTCCCGCCAATCTTGCGTAACCCGATAGACTTCTCCCAGACCATACAGCGACAGCGTCATGAATATCGTCTGGTCAGGTTCCTTGATTTTCTTGGTGAGGGGGTCCTGTTCTCTTGTTTCCGAATATTTGAGGACTACATTCCAGCATTGGGGGCTGTAAGCGAGCCCTACGCTCGTGTAATACGAGAAGTCGAATTGATGCGTGTACTGGTTTTCAAAGAAACAATCCAGCGACTCCGTAACTTTGAGTTGTGCGGTCACGTTTGTTTGCCGGTTCAGGTCGCGCTGGTTCGCATCTTCGGTGAACTGATGCACCACCCGTAGTAAGTCGCCTCTGTGATCCATGAGCCCCATATTGACGCTATATCGGCGAGCGCGATTGTTGACAGGGTCGTATTCAGCCTGTGCAGCCAGATCCACCAGAGAATGGGGCCGCAGAATGAGTTCCGCACGGGTATTGGTCAAGCCGTACTTGAACGGGAATTCCTCGTACGCGCTTTCGCCTTCGGGCAAGATCTTGTTCAGGTCATAGCCCTGGGACACGTGCACAGCCAGGAAATCGAGGTACTCTCCAGGTCCCATGCGCCCGGTCAGAGTTTGCCGCAATTCTGCGGTGATCAGACTGATGTTACCCAGCGTGTCGGTCTCATCGAACCGCGGGTACGGCCGGTCGTCACTGACGGGCCTGAACTTCCACCCTACACGAGGCCGCACCGCGTGTTTGATGCGCTGGAACCCGAAAATCGGAGTATTATACACGGAGTAAAGATCGGTAAACACGTCCGCGTCCACCTGGAACTGGTCCGTCCTCAAGGTGTTGAGCTGCGTGGCGCTCTGCGGGTTGCGATAGTAGTCCGCGGCGTAAGCCTTGGCGAAATACGTCATGGAGGGTTCCAGCTTGAGATACCGGCCCAATGCGATCGGAAGGCTGAGCCTGGTATCTGCTCTCAAGCGGCTCCCCATCCAATGATCTCGCGGAATGGGTGCAAAGAAATTGTCAAAGATAACATTTGAGCTCAGGTAGAATGGCGTGTACGGGATCTGCTGATTAAAAACGGTTCCGGTCACGATGGGGATCGTCTGCACGGTAATAGCGTTGTCAGGGACCGCGAGGTCGTCGAAGTAACGTGCTTCAGCCTGGAACAGGAAATTGTTCGTTTGGCGATATACCACGGCATTGGATTCCAGGTATCGCACTCGCTTGCGTTTGTCTAATTTGCCGCCCCAGAATTCAAAGTAATCACGGTCGGATACCCAGTTGCCGTTTATCCTGAGGTCGGCCAGACCGAACAGATTTTGGTCGTGGTGCCAGGTAGCGTAGAACCGGTGACTCCCGGGCTCGGTCGTCGGGCCGTATTTCCAGTCGTATGTGTACTCGCCGTAGAAGCGGCCGCTAAAATCCTCGTACGGCACGTAGCGGAATTCGAGCGCGGTCTGAAGCGCTCTTCGAGTGCACACGCGAGGCGTGATCGTTATATCCGCGCTGGGGCCAAGATTCACGAAGAACGGAAGTCGAAAGTCAAAGCCCCGTAGAGAGCTGTTGGAGAACCCCGGCACCATAAAGCCTGTTTGTCGCTGACGTTTCGCAGGATAGAACATCCAGGGAAGATAAAAGACCGGGACATCCCGAATATAGAAAAAGCCGTGTCGCAGAACGCCATAGCCTTCCAGAGTCACGTCCAGATCTCGGCCTGTGATCCGCCAGTCGGGTGACGGACCCTGACAAGTGGTGAAGCTCCCTCTTTCGATTTTATAGGTGGACTCGCCCACCTTTTCCAGCTTCTGGCCTTCCAGGTACACATTCTGTCGTGTCAAGAGCAGCTTGCCGTTAACCATCACGCCGGTCGCGTCAGCCAACTTGATGGAAATGCTCTCGGCTTCAATTACGTCGCTTCCCATACGGGCGATCACACCGCCCTTTGCCGTGAGCATGCCCGTGTTGCCCTCGTAGCTGATACTGTCCGCCCTCAACCTCGTGTTGCCCTGCCGGAGCGTCACGTTGCCGCGCGCGGTGTACGTATTGGTCTCGTAGTTAAGTGAGAGACGTTCTGCAGAAAGCTCAATGGGGATGTCCGTCGGGAGGATCGTGGAGTGGTCAAGAACTTGCCTGTCCAACGAAGTAGGAGAAATGCCCTCTCGAGCATCCAGTCCCGCCGACGCAATATGGACGAACACAAGCACACAGATGCAGAAGAGCACTCGGCCCGCACGAGCCCTGGCCGAGGCTGAAGCGCCCGCGGATTCCGCAGGCCTCCTCCCGTCCGTCCCGCGCAGGCAGGAGGAGCGCAGTTGGGATGTGCTCTTCAGGTGAGCGATTGTGCGCTTGCTGTTCATCTATCTCCGAGCCCGCATTATTCGACCGGCTCTTTCGAGAAACTGGCTCTGCCGAGACATTTGCTACTTAACGCCGAGCTACCCTTCGGCCTTTTAAGGACACAAAAGCTTCCAAGCGCTGGAAGCGCTTGGCATAGGCGGGAGTTTTTGGGGAGGGGTCCGGGGAGCTCCTTTTTTCAAAAAGGACCTCCCCGGAAACTCTTCCCGGTAACTCCTAGCGAAACTCATTCGTCAACCCAGCCGCAAGCTCTCCTGATTGGGCCAATCATATACAGAGAGCCGGTAGCCAACACAAGGTCATTCTTCCCGGCCTTGCCCAGCGCCTGCTGAAAGCCTTCTTCTATGCTTGAAGCTACGGAAACCGGGATACCCAGTTCCCGTACCAGGGCTGCTAGCTCTTCCGGATCCAGCGCCCGGTCTCCCTGCGGCGCGACGCATACCACTTCCTTTGCAATAGGAGCGATGATCCGAACCATCTCTCGATAGTTCTTTTCCCGCAGCATTCCCAGCACCAGAATCGGTCGAACTCCAGGATAGGTCTGCCGGAGCGTGCTCTTGAGCAGTCTCATGCTCTCAGGGCTGTGGGCGCCGTCAATCACCACGTCCGGCGAGCGCCGCAGAAGCTCAAACCTGCCCGCGAACTTGGTCCTGGCCAGACCGGAACGGATCGCGGCCTGCGGGATCGCATACCCCAGGCTCTGCAGCTCTTCTGCCACCGCACAGGCCAAGGCCGCGTTCTTTATCTGATGTGCGCCGACCATGCTGAGGAACAGACCTTCAAGCGTTTGCCGATCGGATCGATACGTGAAATGATTGGGACCGGTCCGTTTACCAATGAAGTCGCGGCCGAAGAGCCTCATCCGCGCCCCAAGATCTTCAGCCACCTCGCCTATGACCTTGCGCGCGCCCTTCCTGGTGGCGCCGGTTACCAGAGGAACTCCGCGCTTGATAATCCCGGCTTTCTCGCGGGCAATAGATTCAATGCCCTGGCCTAGATAGTCTTCGTGCTCGCGGGCAATGTCCGTGATCACCGTCACCAACGGAGCGACAGTGTTGGTGGCATCGAGCCTGCCTCCGAGCCCTACCTCCACCACCGCGAAGTCCGGCTTTGCCTGAGCAATGCACTCGAACGCTACCGCGGTGGTGAACTCAAAAAAGGTTGTATGCTCGGGATCGTACACCTGTCGAATTTTATCAGTGGCTGCTATTACGGCTTCCTTGGAGACCAGCGACCCGTTCACCCGGATGCGTTCACGGAAATCGTTCAAATGCGGCGAAGTGTACAACGCGGCCGTGAATCCTGCGTCCTCCAGGATGTGATAAACAAAGGACGCAGTGGAACCCTTCCCCTTGGTGCCCGCGACGTGAATCGAGGGAAAACGCTTGTGCGGGTTGCCCAACCCTTCAAGCAGTCGAGTTATGTTCTCAAGGCCCAGGAGGATGCCGAAGCGCTCCAGGCTGCACAGGAAGGCATAGGTCTCCTCGTACTCCTGGTCGACGTTTCGGGCTGGAGATGCGGTCATGGGTATCCTCGGGGGTCTGTGCTTGAGGGTTTCGTATAGCATGGGTCAGAATTACCGTCAAGACCGGCCACCCGTTAAGTATTCGTTATTATTCGCTATGTCTTCGCACCTCGCCCTTCCCATCAGACACCCAGGGCCTGACTCAACCGAGATATAATGGCATCCCAATGCGACTTATCTTTGAAGATGACCACCCTGCCCCCCTGCCCCACCATGTCGTTGGTTCCTTTCCGATTGACGAGCTTGAGCTTCCCCGCGAGCTTTTTTGCGTGCTCTTCGGGCTTCTTCATATGTACGGTTCCCACGATCTTGATGCGCGGATTGGCTTCCAGCAGCGTGGGGACCGTTTCCACGATGGTGGGATCAAACCAGCAATCGAAATAGACCAGCTTTGAAAGCGTGGTTCGGAACACCGCCGCGTATGGATCGTCTTTGGGACTGACTGCGAGCCACTTGCCCACCGAATCCAGCACCCTTCCTCCGCCGGAAAAGCCTGCCAACACGAGCCTGGTGTTCTCTTTCTTTACGTGGGGCATCGTGATCCGAATAGCCTTGTACAATTGGTTTACCACGTCAAAGAGCCGATCGGGCCGCTCGCCGTCGATGGGAACCAGGCCCTTCCAGCGCTGCTCACTTTTGATCTTGGCATCTACGAATGGTGTATCCACTAAGCCGACAAAGAGAAATGGCCGCCGCGGATGCTTTTCCGCTACCTCTTTGAGTTCGGCCTGAAACGCTCGGTAGTAATCCTTTGAATGCATCCCATGGAAATAGAGAATGATCTCCAGGCGATCGGATTTCCGGAAATCATGATGCCCTACCAGCCACACGTGCCTTAGCTCGTCTCCCCAAGCCGGGAGTCTCCACCGCTGGTATGGGACCTGCCCGTTAAAGGACGCGGCTAAGCCTCGATGGCCCTTGAGGAGTTCGATTTCCGTTGCTTGTCGTATGTGTGGGGAATGTGCAGCGAGTGTGCACGAACAGGTAGAAAATGCGGCTGCAAGCAGCGCCAGCACGGCCGGCAGAGGGATTCTGCTGAGCCGAGAAGCAGTATGGAGCCTTGAGCCGGTCCGGAACGACCACATGGGGGAGAAAGCCACTCCGAATGGGATTTCCCTCCCCATCTATAGGCATTTTATCAGTATATCAGCAGATTTGTCAACGAAGCATCACGTTTTACACACGAGCTGAATCACTCAGGGGGGAGCAAGGCTGGATAAAATGGAGGAATAAACCTTTCATTATAGCAGGTGCCAATAATAATGTTCGATTGCCGCTTGGGCTTTGGTAGGTGCCGGCCTCCGTGCCGGCACATTTTTCCTAAAAATATGAACCAGCTCGGGCCGGCAGAGCCTGCCCCGGACCTGATCCGGGGGACGCCGGCCCCTACCGATTCTTCTTCAAGCGCGGGCTGTCCAAGAAGCCAAGAATTTTGACAACCGGTATACGTAGGGCACCTTGCTGTTCTTTCTGGTTGCGAAGACCTCGGACTCGATTCGCGGGACTCGAAATGACCATCTTACGGTCCTGTAAGTTGAACAGATAAGTGGTGGACTTGTGGGATCTAATATTAGTCACGGCTGGGCGAGACCAGCCTCGAGCAGTGAAAACCAGCCTTTCGGATCGGAGTACCAATGGGTCACCTCCATGCCGGCGTCGCGAATCATCCTTTGCGCGCGTGCTCGACGGAATTTGCGGCAAATTTCTGTTCGAATAGTCTCCCCCTTCTTCAGCACAACTAAGATTCTGAGGGCTTTGAGGTCCACGCAAATTTCCTTTCTCGCGCGAAGATGCATTTCGATTTGCTCTTTTCTTTCATCGAAGAATGCAACGTGATCGAAGTTTGCAGGATTGAAAGTGGCGTCCAACTCACGATTGATCACAAGTAATATATTTTTGTTAAATTCGGCGGTGACGTTTCGCGAATCGTTGTACGCGGCCTTGATGATTTCGACCGGCTTAACCATGTCCAGTCCGAGGAGAAAACGATCACCCGGATTGAGCATCGCGGCTACACGTTGCAGAAGAGACAAGGTCTCCCCCTCGTCCAAGTTACCCATGGTACTGCCTAAGAACAAAACAAGTTTAAGGCGATCCGATCGCAGCCTCCGGAAGTCGCGCGTGAAATCCGCCACCATTCCGTTGACTGTCACTTCAGGGTACACTTCTGCCAGCTGAGCAGCGGATTCCAGCAAGGTGGTGCCACAGACATCCACAGGAATGTAACGCACATCGGGCCTACATGAAGCACCCAGAGCATCGAGCAAAATCCGGACCTTGCGGTTGCCCCCGGCGCCCAATTCCACGATGTCGCCTTTTTGAAACCGTCGCAAAATATCCTTGGCATGAGTGGACAGCAGTCGCAGCTCGGTTCTCGTCAGATAATACTCGGGAAGATTACATATGACTTCAAAGAGCTTCGATCCACGCGCGTCGTAAAAGTACTTGCTCGGTATATATTTCTGGTCGGCCATGAGACCCTTCAGAACATCCTGAGCCATCGTATTGGTTGGATCTTTTTCGAATCGATTTCGGACTGCGGATTCCGCAAAGGTAGAAGACGCAGGCATGACAAGTATGCCCCCTTTCTACGGTTACGACCTTGAAGCCTTTACCAAGCGCTTCGGCGTTTCAGCGCCGTTGCCGATGACTAACGACACGGTACGAACCGAATGCCCGCGGCGGTTTCACGAATCATCTGTTCCAACAAGGAGAGAGTACGGTCGATCTCTTCTTCGGTGTTGCCCATGCCCAGTGAAAATCTCAACGCACAATGGGCTTCTTCCGTCGACAATCCCATCGCGAGCAATGCATGTGATGGTTCCGGCGCTCCGGCTCTGCACGCAGATCCCGACGAGAGAGCCACACCGAAGTGATCCAGCGTGAGAACGACCGATTCCCCCCGCATCCCGGGCAATGTCAGGTTAACCGTGTTCGGAAGTCGATCCTCAAGAGGCCCGTTGCGTTTAGCCTCCGGGACGATTCGCTTAATTCCCTGCTCCAGTTTGTCCCGCAAAGCCCGTATCCGACTCATTTCCGGGAGTCTTTGGTTCGCGAGTTCAGCAGCCTTTCCGAGCCCTGCAATACCTGCCACGTTTTCCGTACCTGCTCGCTGTCCGTGCTCTTGGTTTCCGCCGTGAACCAGCGGGTCCAGCGCCACTCCCCGGGCAACATACAAAGCCCCAACACCTTTAGGCCCGTGGATCTTGTGACCCGAAAGCGTTAGAAGGTCCACCTCCCACTCCCGAACATCGATGGGGATTTTGCCGACTGCCTGCACGGCATCCGTGTGGAACAGCGCTCCCTGCCTGTGGGTCACCTTAGCGAGCTCCAGGATGGGTTGCAGGGCTCCTGTCTCGTTGTTTCCAGCCATGACACTCACCAGTATGGTGTCCGCAGTCAACGCTGCTTCCAGGTCAGCCGGATTGACGAGCCCCTCGGCGCTCACCGGAAGCCTCGTCACGCGAAAACCTTGCCCCTCCAACCACGTGCATGCTCCCAACACAGCAGGATGCTCTATTGCGGTTGTGATGATGTGATTGCCAATCCTGCGACGCGCAAACGCGACTCCTTTAATCGCCAAGTTGTCCGATTCGGAGCCTCCACCAGTGAACACGATCCTTCGTGCAGTGCAGTTGAGCAATTGCGCGACCTGCCGCCGAGCCGATTCAACGATGAATCGGGCTTCATTGCCGGGTGCATGAATGCTGGAGGGATTGCCAAAACATCGTTCGGTGCATTGGGCCACAGTTTTCGCGACTTCCGGGTCCAGCGGCGTGGTCGCATTATGGTCCAGATAGATGCATCGTTTCTTACTCGCCGGTCGTGGTGTGTCCTCAACCCGTATCTGCGATGGAAAGCCGTCGGAAAGGGTACTCACCTTTGCCGCCGAGTTCTCACCGAGCTTGACCACATCGCATAGGAGCGCTTTGTACACCGGGAACCCGGAGATGGGATCGTACCGATGCAAATCTGTCAGATCGTTGACATTGCAGTCCTGCCATGCTTGCGGCCCTACAGGCCCCCCTCCACCCATGCTCGCGTCCACCACGCCCTGCATAATATTTTCGGTTACGTAAGCCCTAAACGCGACGTGGCCCCGAGGACTGACCACTTGGACGAGGTCGCCGGTTGATATGTTGCGTTCTCCGGCGTCGCGAGAGTTCATGGTGACCGTGGGCTCAGGCTGCTCCTTCAACAGATCGGGCACACTATGGAACTGGGAGCGAAAATCCGTTGTAACCCGAGATCCCGAGCTAAAGACCAGCGGGAATTGCTTCGCCAGATCCGACTGGGCTAGTGGTCCTTCTTTGGGTTCTGTGTAAACCGGGAGCGGATCGTAACCGTGCTCCTCAAGGAAGGTTGAAGCGATCTCGAATTTCCCTGATGGGGTCTCGAAGCCCGGGTTGCCGTCGGATCGCAGCCTGCCTTTCTCCCACTTCCGGTATTCCATCATCACGGTGGGGACCCGCGCCGTGCCTCCTGCCGCTCGCACCTGTTCGAGGGTAAAACCAGCGGGCCTTAACGCGTGCCTCAGCACTTCTTCCTCGCTCTGAGGATAGAGATGGCCATAGCCCAGGCGCTTGGCCAATTCCGCAAGAATGAAGAAGCCGTGACGGGCCTCACCCACGGGCTCGATGACCCGTTCCCGGATTCTGAAGAGCGGGCCGTATACCATGTACGATTCGATTTCATAATATGTCGTCGCGGGCAGCACCAGGTCGGCATAAGCCGCGTCAGCAGTGAAGAAACGATCTATGCAAACAAGGAAGTCTAGGGCTGCCAGGGTATCCCGCCAGATATGGGGCTCAGGCCACGCCGTGATGATGGAACCGCCTTCGATGATGAGCGCCTTGATCGGATAGGGTTTCCCGTGCAACACCGCGTCCGGAAGACAAATGGCATGAGACTCACCACGGTATGCGCTGTAAACTGGGAACCGATCGCGACCGAGGGCCTTTCTCACGTCGGGGTTTGGCAGGTGCCCCTCTCGATTCATGGGGAACTGATTCTCTCGCATGGTGAAACAGCGTCCGCCCGGCACGTCAAGCTGGCCGGCCAAGGCCCAGAGTGTCATAGCCCCGCGTATGGCCTGCACCCCGCTATCGCTGTACTCCAGGCCGCTGTACATGACCGGTGAGGCTCCCCTTGCCGAGGCTATGCGTCTCGCCAGTCGCCGGATCGTCTCAGCGGGAACGCGAGTGATCGTCTCCACGACCTCCGGCCGAAAATGCTGACAGTACCTCGCAAAGTCGTCGAAACCATGGGACCAGTCCTGAACGAAGCGCTCGTCATAGAGCTCTTCTTCTATGAGTACCTGGCTCATACCCAGCGCAAGCGCTCCGTCCGTGCCCGGTCTGATGGGGACCCACTCTGCTTCAGCGGCAATTGCCGTGCCGGTACGCCGAGGATCGATGACTACGACCTCAGCTCCCCGTTGTCTTGCTTTCAGGATGCGAGCGAAGTCCAGAGGCGGGCAATCGGTTGCGGGATTCGCTCCCCATACGACAATGAGATCCGCGTTCTCCAGGTCGGAAAACATATTGATCATCATTCCCCCACAGGTTACGTGGGGAGCAATCATGGCAAACGATACGTAGCACAGGGCGCCAACGCCCAGGGTGTTGGGCGATCCAAAGGGAAAAAGAACGCTGGACGCGGACGATACCGCTACCCCTTGAGGCTGGAAAACATCGCATTCGGACTGTTCGAAACTTCCTCTCCCCGTGTATATGGCTGCGGCTTCAGGGCCATAGGCGTCCTTAATGGAGTTGAGCTTCGCGACCATGATGTCAAACGCCTGGTCCCACGAGATACGTTTGAAGTCATACGTGCCCTTGGGACCGGTTCTGACCAACGGATGACGCAGCCGGTCCGGTGAATAGACTATTTGGGGTGACTGCCGGCCGAGATCGCAGATCATACCGAGGTCTGAGCCCTCATCGGGCTGCACCTCGCACATCCTCCCCGCTGAATCATAGGTTACCCTGACCCAGCAACCGGCAGGACAGATCCCGCACAAGGTCCGTCGTTGTCCCTCAACCCCAGTGTTTTTCGATGATTTGGTCACAAGAATCTCGTGTGAACGATGTCCGGCTTCAGAACTACTAATTTCGGGTAGAATCGGCTCTCTTCGCTCTTTACCACTCCAGCCGTCCAATTACTCTCTGTTTCCTTTGACCTCGGTTCTCTCAGACGGTTCTCCGGAATCATGTGCATTCTCTTGGCCCACCCGCCAATCATCAGGCGCGTACAACACTGCGTAATGGGAAACTCCCACTGGTGAGCTCCAGTACTTAATAAATGCACGCACCTCTTCCTCTGGCTCTATAACGCCGAAATGGCCTTCGAGCAGAAGATCCGCGTGCAAATCCAAGAGCCCGGTCAACGAAGCCACATATTGCTTTTCATCAGAAAGTAATTCCGAGTGGAGCGGACCGTGGATATCTTGCCCGAAAAGGACGAGCTGAGCGTCAATTTCCGTAGTGTAGACGACTGAGCCTGGGGAGTGGCCTGGGCAGTGAATGGCAGTCACCGTACCGTTGCCGACTGAAATGGAAGATTCCCGCCCCTGCAACTTGATATCGACTGCAAATGGTTCAAACCGTGCTCCATACCAGCCTGCCCCGGTCACGCGGCTGTTACCAGATTCCAGGTAAGCCGCATCCAGCTCATGAGCCACAATGAGGCAACCATATTCGTCTCTCACAGCAGTGGCTCCCCCCGCATGATCGTAATGGCAGTGGGTCAGCAGAAGGTATTCGAGGTGCACATGTGGTCCCAGGCAATCGGCAATGTTCCTGACGAGTTGTTGATGGTTTCGACCGCTCCCGGCGTCAATAAGGGCTGCTTTATCTCCGAAACGCACAAGGTACACGGCAGCGTCCGATGGATCGGTCAGCCCTATCCCGCCCACTTGCCAGAGAGTATCCCTGATTGTCAGGTTCAATCCGACTCCCAATTTGTCCGGTGCAAGATTGGCCATTAGCACCGACATGGTTGCGGACGAGGGGTTATGCAAGACTGAATGAACTCTCGCACCTCTTCCTTTGTCTCTATGATGCCGAAATGGCCTTCGAGAAGAAGATCTACCTGCAAGTCCAAGAGTGTCGCCAGCGAATGCAGATACTGGTTTTCATCAGACAGAAACTCCGACTGAAGCGGACCATGAAGGTCTTGCCCGAAAAGGATAAGCTCACCGTCAATGTAAGTAGTATAGACCACTGAACCCGGGGAGTGGCCCGGGCAATGAATGGCTGTCACGTTGCCGTTACCGAGAGTAAGAGTTGATTCTTGTTCCTGCAATCGGGTGTCCACGGCAAATGCTTCGAGGCGTGCTCCATGCCGGGCCGCGCCGCTCACACGGCTGTCACCCGATTCAAGATAGACCGCGTCCAACTCATGAGCAACGATTCGGCAGCCATATTCGTCTCTCACAGCTCGGGCGCCCCCCGCATGATCGTAATGGCAGTGAGTCAGCAGGAGGTATTCGAGCTGCACGTCGGGTTCCAGGCATTCGGCGATGTTTTTTCTCAGTTGCGGATGATCTCGACCGGTCCCGGCATCAATAAGCGCGGCTTTGTCACCGAAGCGCAGAAGGTAGACCGCGGCGTCCGACGGATCAGTCAGACCCCTCCCACCCACCTGCCAGAGATTATTCCTGATTGTTATGTTCAATCCGATCCCCTATTCTTCGGCCAAATATTTCAGCCCTTCTTTGGAGCCGACATCCGGGCAACCGTATCCATGACCTTCTCCAAGCCATACTTATCAATCATGGATTCCAGCCCAGTCTCTACGTCTGCAAGCTTCACTTCTTCCTCGTCTACTTCCTCCTCCCTTTCTTCGTAGACCAGGACATTATTGAGGCATTTCTCAACACATTTTGGTTTCGATAGCGGCGGGGCCTCCTCACACATGTCACATTTCAGAGGCAGACCGGAATCGGGTTCCTTGAACAAATCCCTTGATGGACACGCAGCCCTGCAAAAAGCACAGTCGTCGTATTCCTTGCCGTCAATCACGTATTTGTTTCTGCCCATACATTCGGCCGGAGCGTATTCACCGGCAAATACCGGAAGCCAAATGTTCTTGAGCCGTTGGCTGATCACATGAATGCGAGCCCGTGCCGGATTAACACTACTGTACCTGGGTGCAGCATGGAACGTGGAGCAGACGATCTCACATGCGCGGCAGCCATTACACTTATCTGCGTCAACCTTGATCAACTTAACGATTTTCTTAATCTTGGCCATCGTTCAAGATACCTCTCTTTTCCAAGTCTTCGGCAACATAAGCCAGGTCCAATTGCTCCAATCTTTCCCTGGTGGGGATGCCGTCCGTATTCCAGCCTTTGAATTTGTAATAAGTCGATAAGAGTTGTTCCTCGAGTTCCGGGAATCTTCTTTTCCAATGGTCCTCAGGCGGCTTCTCATCTGCCCTGGTCATGCCTCTTCTATTATTGAATGCCCGGTGCAGATTCCGACTCCTGTTGACTATTTTCTTCAATCCGGCTTCGTCCAAGTCCATCCCTGTTGCCGCGGAGATGAGCTTCGGGTAATTGTGAATGTGGTAAGGAGGTTTTAGACAAAACGATCCCATACCGGCGCAAATTCCCAGGGCATCATCAATGTTGTGCAACATTTCCATCCAATCCACAATTTCGCTGCACATCTCCGGAGTCGGGAAATACGGTATCGACTTGTCTCCCCGTGGTTCCCATTCCAGGACATATTGCTTGAATCTTTCGTCAGGAACCTGAAGCCAATCCTTTACGAACGCTTCTCTCTGTTCCCTCGTCGGAAAAGCCGCCTGTGGGAAATTCCCTTCAATCTGGGTGATGCTTATCTTCTCGTTGGTGGAATACATGAGGTAATAGATGGGGTCCAACATTCCAAGCTTGAGGGGGAGTTGCTCGTGCTTCTTGACCGTGTTGTGATCGAATCTTTCCGCTCCGTTGCCGATCTTTCTGGCTGCATAATAGACGCCGTCAGCTAGAACATCTCCGATTCCTTCCCGCCGGGCCACCCGGTCAAGCAGCCAGAAAAACCGACCTTCTTTATCGGATGGACATCCGTCAAAGTCCTTGTCGGTTAGAATGCCGGCTTCATAGAGCTCGACGGCGAATGCCAGAATCTGCGGAGTTGAGAATGAGTCCACCCCGTACTCAGTGGCACGTTGAAGGATTTTGAAATTAAAGCGAAGGTCGTCAACATAGGCTGCCATGGAGTACGTGAGTTTGCCGAAGCATTTCATCATGTATTTCTTGCCGCCCACAGCCTCCGACGAAACTAGCGCTCCGCACTGCTGCGGACAGTTGAAACAGCTTATGAGACGCTGGATCGCAGCCAATTGAGTCGTCGTCCAATTCTCTTCATTCTCTTTGCTCCAAAAGTCCCTTCTCCGAGTACGGGCATTTCCCCACATGAAGTTCTCGGTGTGCCACTTCTCATCAGTGTGCTTCATTTCCTGCGGCGACCCGATGCCCGACAAGATAGTCATAACGTCCGGAATAGGATTTGTGTTCCGGAAGTTGATATATTCCGTGACCTCGTCCATAAGGTCCATGAACTCAGCCCCTCGAGCAAGATAGAGGTCTTTCGTTCCACGAACAGCGACCGCCTTTATGTTCTTGTCTCCCATTACGGCCCCTCCGCCGAGCCTGCTGGCACTGGACCTGCCCTGCTCGATGGAAGCGGTGAACACCCGATTTTCACCGGCTAGGCCGATCGCGGCCACCTGAGCTCTCGGCTCTTTCAGTTCCTCTCGTATAAGGTCCTGAGTCTCAAGAGCGCCTTTGCCCTTCAAATGAGAGGCATCACGGATTTCCACCTTGTCATTGTATATCCATATGTAGACCAACTTGGGAGACTTGTTGCGAAAGATCACTTTGTCATAACCGGCATATTTCAATTCCGCCGACCAGAATCCTCCCATCATAGGGTACGCCAGTAGCCCCGATTGAGGGGAAATGAAGGTAACAAGACTGCGGTTAGCACTAAAAGCCGGGGTGCCGCATAAGAGACCGGTGCTGAATATCAGTAGATTCTCGGGATCAAACGGTTTGGTCTCAGGGGGAACCCGATCCCAGTGTGTCTTGACGCTTGTTCCCAGCCCCCCAAGATGAAGTTCCGTCAATCTCGGGTCGGTTTCTACCCGTTCAATGTTTCCTCTCGCTAAATCGATTTCCAAATTATATCCTGTCTCTGCGTACCTCATCTTGTTCGCTCCTTAAAGTCGACTTGCGATGTGCCCGGATGAAGACCTGTTTTACCTGGGCCTGGTCCGTAAAACTACTCTGACTGGAGCCCGGCAAGCGATTAATGCGTCCTTTTCTTTTGTGAACCCGAGTTAGGCGCACCATTCTATTGGAGGTGCTTATGTCATTTGAGACATAATCTGGATGAATACCACTTACATAAGAACCATGTCAAGACCTTTTCCATTTTAGCAATCATTTAGCATGATTAGCAGCGGTGTGGTCCGGACCTCATCAGAATATTTGTCGTTTTTCACGAATCGTCAAATATCCACACCGCCTCAATACCATTGGACCAATGACCATCAACGATAACATCCCGCTATTACATGGCATAACTGCACCTTACGCCGGACGCGCGCAAAGAAATTCTTGTCCCTTTCTCGTATGAGTCATATTCGGATTTGCACAATGATCGTTGTCTTGGATTCCCGAGGGTTATATGTAGATAACAGTGGATAACCAGGAAAACGGCCTGTGCGCACGGGTCAGCCGGCAGAAACCCGGGTCTGTCCGCGGACTGCTCCTGAGGAGGGATTCCCGACCGGAAGCAATTGACGGCAGAATACGGCCGTTCTCCATGCAGCAAGAGACCGGACGCAAGCTCTTTGCATTCCCACGGTTACTAGATATATTGGACGCACATCTACGGTAGTTCCTCTATGCAAGAAAATCAGGAGGGGATTCATGAGACGAGTAATCATGCTGGCTTGTATTCTCGTGTTGATCGCATGTCAGGTGGCTGCCCAAGCTCCCGGACAGCTGCCTCCGGCGGTAGATTGGCAGGCTGCGGGATTGATGAAAGGTTCGCCGCCGCCTGAGGCCAAGCAAGTAACCAAGGCGAACTGGCTGAGTTACCCATTCATAAGATGGTCCTTTCAGCATTCACGCGAGGTTTTGCCGACCAAGCCCGTGGATCGAGGCCCTAAGCCTACAGCGTTACCCACGGAGCTGAAGGAGCTCGACAAACTGGCTTTTGACGATGACAAGGGGAAACCGACCACCATTGAGGCCTTCCTGCGCGACACGTACACAGACGGTATCGTGGTTCTGCACAAAGGAAAGATCGTGTACGAACGATACCTCAACGGCATGACTCCCGACACCCGCCACATGCTGTTTTCCACAAGCAAATCGTTCGTCGGCCTGGTTGCGGCCATGCTGGTATCGAAAGGGGTGCTGGACGAAAACGCTCCTGTTTCCAAGTATGTGCCTGAGTTAGCTGCTTCCGCGTACAGCGACGCTACGGTCAGACAAGTCTTGGACATGCGTGTTGGAGCGAAATTTTCAGAGGTCTACACCGATCCCAAGTCAGACATCTTTAAGTATGTGATCGCGGCCGACTGGGTGCCTCGTCCGCCCAATTACCAGGGTCCTACCAATCTTTATGCCACCTTGGCAGCGCTGACGGAACGTGACGGACCGCACGGCGGGCCGTTCGGGTACAAGTCTGCGAATTCGGACGTGCTGGGATGGGTAGCGAGCAGGGCTACCGGGAAGTCCCTGTCCGAGCTTGTGTCCGAGATGATCTGGAGCAAGATCGGAGCAGAGCACAAAGGCTTTTACCTTGTCGATCCATTGGGCACTGAGGTTGCGATGGGCGGGCTGAACGTGACGTTGCGCGACCTGTCTCGTTTGGGCCAGACCATGCTCCAAATGGGGCAGTGGGAAGGCCGTGAGGTCGTGCCGAAGAGCGTTGTCGAGGACATTATGAAAGGTGGAGATCGGGACGCGTTCGCCAAGAGCAATCAGCCCACGCGGCAAGGTTGGTCGTACCGGAGCCAATGGTGGATAACCCACAATCCTAACGGCGCATATCTCGCGATGGGCGTGTTCGGCCAGCGTCTGTACATCGATCCGAAAGCCCAAATGGTGGTCGCCAAGTTCGGGTCGCATCCAGTGCCCGGAAATGCCCTCACCGACCCGATTCATATGAAGGCCTTTGACGCGCTGGCAAAAGCTTTGACGAAATGAGGTATATGCGGAGGTAGAGTTAAGGAGCGTGGTCCTGGCTGTTATTGCGACCATGCTCCTAATCTCCAAGAAGAGGTTAGCGCACCTGACGATTATGCCTTGAGCCCAGAATCACTCCTTTTCCCGGTCAGCCTCCCCCATCACCTCCTGCCAAGTCTCATGCGAGGCGGTGCCGACCGGCAGGAATCCTAAGATCGCCTCTTTTCGAGCTCGTACCTTGCCTTTACTTTTCACCACAAGGCCCATGCTGATCAAAGCGTTCACATCTCTTGAGAGCGTCTTGCCGGTTCTCCCGGCATACGCCTTCGTCAGGCGAGGGTCGAGTTCATCCAGCTTCGACAGAAGAACGGGGTCCACCGACTTGGACAAAGCAAACACCAATTGCCTTCTTCGTTCGTCAGATGGGCTTCTCTTGTCTCTAAAACTCCTCCACACGTAGTCCCGCCAGACCACTTGCCATTGCTGGCTTCGAAGTTCATCCAATTGATTCCGTAGCCCATCCAGAAAGCCTTGAACAGCGTACAGGAGAAACGAAACAACATCTCCACCCGATCGACTGGCCTTATCCAACTGACGGTAGTATTCCGTGCGAGTCAAATTGTAATGATTGCTTAGGAGGTGTGCAGCAGGAGCAGGCACTCCTGATGATATCAGGATTTGGAACTCGAGCAGGCGAGCTGTCCTCCCATTCCCATCGCCAAATGGATGAATCCAAGCCAGATAGAGATGAGCAATTACTGCCCTAATCACTGCCGATACAATACGGGTGCTGTCTTCAGCAGCGAATGTGGGGCCGTTAAGCCATTCACAAAGCTTCGCCAAAAGAAAATCACAATCTTGGTGGGGTGGGCCTTTGTAGCGTGAAACCCCGACCGAGTGCTTTCGAATCTCGCCGCGCACCACGTCATCATCCAGATCGAGATCGCGGAGGACTTGTCTATTGAACGCCTTAGTTCCTTCTGAAGACAGGTGCAATTCTTCTCCCGTTTCAACCTTGGAGAGGATTTCGTTACAGGCGTCCACGATGTTCTGGACTTCTTGGGCAAGGTATTTCTTTGAGGGAGGCAGTTTCAGCTTCTTCTCAAGATGCAGGAGGACTTCCCTTTCGGAGAGCGTATTGCCTTCGATAGCCGTTGTCGCCAGGCTGCCCTTTGCCAGGTACAATTGGTGTAGTCGCTGTTGGGTCTCAGGCAACAGGGGAGCCCAGCTTATATGCTCGCACTTGGACTGACACTCGCCGAGCATAACCCAGAGCTTTGCCGGTGCCCGCCTCAGATCCACATTGAAAGACAGCCACGGGTGTGTCCGTTCATATGTCCTCATTTATGTCCACCAGTATAGCCTGTTAATAGTGACTTATCTGTCTATATTGACCTCGCTAATGTCCTATCATCGCACGAGAATCAGCTGGCGTCAAGGCCATTTGCATGTCTTAGGTAATGATTCAGTTACGTGGGGGAGTTTGACGCTATCTGTCATTGCGAGGACCCCGGACTCGATCCGGGGGACGAAGCAATCTCGGTCTCTTAGCACTGAGATTGCTTCGCTGCGCTCGCAATGACAGTTGTTGGCCGCTGGTAAGTGAATCATTACTGTCTCGGAAGCATGGGAGCTTACCCGGCATCAAACTGCAACACCTCACCTATTCAGCCTATGGCGAACACGTGAATATTTCTGCGGCCTCTGAACAAGGCATCAACCCTTTAGCAACGCTGGACACCTCGCAAGCCGACCGCCGGCTCCGCCTTGAATGCGACACACCTAAGCGGGCTCTCTAGGCACGTTCATGTACCAGGGCTCTTGATTCGCTTCTTCCAGGTCGCCGTTGCCTTGGTCACTTTCCAGGGCGGTGACTACCCATACGAGCGCTTTCATGGTGGGAGATTTGAGCAGGTCTTCCAGTGGTTGACGAAGTGTGTACAGGATTCCCGGGCAATTTGTTTCGTGGATCAGCAGACGGCCTTGCATGATCACCGCGCGGGTCTTTTCCAGCGCTGAGCGATAGTTTTCCAGTACTCTGCTCAAGACCGGCGCGACTACGCACAGGGAGCGAGAATTGTGCGAGACAGTGACCTTCGGTCGAGTATCTCCTGGCCGAAGTATTGTGCCGTCTTCGTCTTCGGTTTCGGGAAAGCAGAGTCCGGGCTTGTTTCTCAGGTATGCCGTGGAGAGCTCGTCTGCCGGGTCCACGAGTATGCGATCAATCAGGAAGCGATCTTTGGCTTCGATAGCCGCATCAGCCAGCTCCACTAGGCCGCCTCGCTTTTCCCAGATCGCATGGTAACGGTTGTCCGTGCGCTCACCGACCACGCAAAGACAGCCTGGATCTTTCTCAGGCCAGCCGATACCTACCCAGATTCTGTTGAAGGTCACCACTTCGATGGCTCCAGACACCTCGATAGAGCCATTATCAAGATAACGAGCTTGCATCAATTGTTGGCCTCCTGAGTAGCACACGCGGGCACAGACCTGCCGCGGCAGGTCTGTGGCACCCGGCTTCACGCGCAGGGTTGGGGTCTTGCGAGAAGTAGCCTAAGCTATGCTGGGCGCGAACGCTCGCCAGGTAGCGTTTTTTGAAAGGGGTCCGGGGGAAACTTTTTTGTAATCAAAAAAGTTTCCCCCGGATCTTTCTTAAATCATTGCTTTATAAAAAAGTG
>JBMOME010000315.1:0-4423 GCA_049323095.1 Thermodesulfobacteriota bacterium | reverse complement strand
CTCGAACCCGAAGAGCTTCTTGTACTGCTTCACCAACGCGTTCTTGGGCTCGAGAAGAATCCTGACCATAGCTGCCTCGTCCAACTCGTGTAACGTGGCGATGACCGGGAGCCTCCCCACGAACTCCGGAATTAGGCCGTAGTGGATCAGGTCCTCCGGCTGAGTTGATTCGAGGATGTTGTCCGACTGCTGGGCAGTCTTGCGGCCGATTTCGGCATTAAAGCCGATCGACTTCATGTTGAGCCGCTGCTGGATCACCTTGTCCAGTCCCACAAAGGCCCCGCCGCAAATGAACAGGATATTGGTCGTATCAACTTGCAGGAATTCCTGCTGAGGATGCTTGCGGCCGCCCTTCGGAGGAACATTGGCCATGGTCCCTTCGACTATCTTCAGGAGCGCCTGCTGCACACCTTCGCCGGACACATCTCTGGTTATGCTCGGATTCTCGGTTTTGCGAGAGATCTTATCGATTTCATCGATGTACACAATACCGCGACTGGCACGGGCAATATCGTAGTCCGCGTTCTGGAGCAGCATGAGGATGATGTTCTCCACATCCTCGCCTACGTACCCGGCCTCGGTCAGCGTCGTAGCGTCCGCGATAGCAAAAGGAACGTTGAGTATCCTTGCCAGCGTCTGCGCCAGCAATGTCTTTCCGCAACCCGTGGGCCCGATGAGCAGGATATTGCTCTTCTGAATCTCCACCGAATCCAGATCAGGTTTAGACTCTATCCTCTTGTAATGATTATGAACCGCGACCGAGAGAACCTTCTTGGCCTGTTCCTGGCCGATAACATATTCGTCCAAGGCGGACTTGATCTCGGAAGGCTTGGGGACCTTGGAACGAGATCGTCCAATTTCCTCCTTTTCGTACTCTTCCGCTATGATTTCATTGCACAATTCGATACATTCGTCGCAGATATACACAGTCGGGCCTGCAATGAGCTTGCGGACCTCATCTTGACTCTTCCCACAAAACGAGCAGTACAAATTGGAGAAATTGCCTTTTCTGCCCGCCATATATTCCTCCTTGGGCCTGGGTCACTCCACGACCGGATTGACCGCCGAAATGTGTGTCTCGAAACGTCGGGCTCCTCAACTGCAACTTGCCCGCGCTAGCCAACCTTCTTTTCCAGCTCCCTCCGAGTTATGACGTGATCCACAATACCGTAAGCTCGAGCTTCGTCGCCGCTCATGAAAAAATCCCGGTCCGTGTCCTTTTCGATCTTCTCCATAGGCTGCCCTGTATGCTTGACGAGGATCTCGTTGAGTTCATGACGCATGCGCAGGATTTCCTTGGCATGGATTTCCACGTCAGTCGCCTGTCCCTGAAAACCGCCCATGGGCTGATGGATCAAAATCCTTGAGTGGGGCAATGCGAAGCGCTTGCCCGGCGTGCCCGCGGCCAGGAGGAGCGCTCCCATGCTCGCGGCCTGTCCAATGCAGATTGTCTGGATATCAGGTTTAATGTACTGCATTGTATCGTAAATTGCCAGACCGGACGTCACCAGCCCTCCGGGCGAGTTAATGTAAAAGTTGATGTCCTTGTCCGGGTCTTCGCTCTCCAAGAAAAGGAGCTGAGCTATGACCAGATTGGCAATAACGTCCTCTACGCCCGTGCCCAAGAAGACTATCCGCTCCTTGAGCAGCCTGGAGTAGATGTCATACGATCGTTCGCCGCGACTTGTCTGTTCTACAACTATCGGTACCAGCATCTGCTTATTCTTCCTCTGCTTTCTCCGTTTCGATTTCTTCGTCCGCAGGAGCCTCTTGTTCCGTGATCGTCGCGTGTTCCTGAATCATGGCCAGGACCTTTTCCTGAAGAAGACCGGAACGCAAGCTCGGAAGCATGTCCTGCTTCTCCAGCATGTCCTTGAAATAGTCAAACGAAGCCCCGACTCGTTCTGCCCTCTCCTTGATGCCTTCGTCGAGATCTTCATCCGACACGGTGATATCTTCTTTGTTCGCTATCTCCCTCAGAATCAGCGCTGCTTTAACATCCCGCAACGCGGTCGGTCGCACCTGGTCCCGATGTTCTTGCGTGGGTGGCGGGACACGATCGGGGTTGATTCCCAACCTGGCCAGACCTCTCCTCGTATCATCGAGCACCGTGTCAACCTGAGATTCCACCATGCTCTCGGGAATCTCGAACTCATGAGCCGCGACCAGAGCGTCGACTATTTGCTTCTCCAGCTCCTTCTTCGTCTGCTCTTCCAGAGAGAGTGCAACGTCCTTCCGAATCTCTTCCTTCAGTTCTTCGAGGGACTCATACTTGCCCAAATCCTTGGCAAACTCATCATCCAGAGCAGGCAGGATCCGCTCTTTGGCCTCTTTGAGAGTCACGTGGAACTGCCCGGACTTGCCCGCCAGTTCTTTGCGAGGGAAATCCTCGGGGAGATCGAACGATACGTCGGCGCTTTCTCCGGGCTTCATGCCTTCGACTTTCGCATCAAAGCCGTTGAGGTAAAACTCTCTGCCCAGTTCCATGTGGTAGTCGGTCACCGTGAGTGCCGCAATCGGCTCGCCGTCCACATCGGCCTTAATGTCTGCAACCAGGTAGTCTCCCGTGGTGACGCCCCGCTTTTCCGGGATGGGAGTTAGCTTAGCCTGCCTCTCTCGAAGCCGTTCGAGCCGCTCGCTGACCTGCTCTTCCTTCACCTCTCGCTTGTATTTGGTAAGGTTCAGCTCCTTATAACCCTTCACTTCTATAGGGGGAGTCACCTCGATTTCCGCTGTGTACTTAAAGGGTGTGCCGGCCGCGAGCGCTTCCGGTTCGAGCTTTACCACCGAAACGAGATTAATCTTCTTTTCGTCCAGCCCGGGCTGAAAGGTCTCCTCGATCAGCTTCTTTCTTGCCTCATCTTCCACCTGGCTCTTGAAATAAGCCCGGAGTATATTGAGCGGAACTTTTCCCTTGCGAAAGCCTTTGATCTGAACTGTCTTTTTGAGGTCACGAAACTCGGCATCTATGAGCTCAGACACCTTCTCTTGAGGTATCTCGAAGGTTACCTTTTTTTTGACCGCGCTCAGATCTTCAACCAGTATGTTTGTCATGTCCCCTCTTTCACTACCGAAACCTTTAGGCGGCTCAGGGCCGGATCGCGTCGATATCGTCGCGGAGCTGCCCCGAGGCTGCCGTGCGGCGAAAAAATTGCTGACTTTGCCGGTCAGCAGGCAGTTATAGTATACGTCAAAGTAGTCCCGAAGGAAAGGGAATCGAGCGTCGGACCGTCTCAGGCGAGGATTTCCCTTGAAGCGGAGAGCGGGTTCTGGTAACAGCGTCGCGGATCGCGGCCTTGGTTACAGCGATACGCTGTTTTGTGGTACAAAGGAATCGTCAATGCTCAGGATTCCAGGATAACCTCAGGAGATAGCGATTGGACACCCCGAAAGAGACCGGCGCCGTCCTTATCAGCGTGGTGGTTCCCTTGTACAATGAGGAAGCCAATGTCCTGCCTTTGATGCAGCGACTCAGAGAGGTATTTACCAACATAGGCTGCGTGTGGGAGGTCGTCTTCGCCCTGGATCCAAGCCCGGATCAGACCCACGAAAGGATCCGGCAGCTCATCGAGGAAGGCTACCCCATACGCCTGGTCACCTTTTCACGCAGGATCGGAAAGCCGCTCTCGCTCCTGGCCGGCCTCGACTACTCCCGCGGGGACGCCGTCATCACCATTGACGCGGACTTGCAGGACCCGCCTGAGCTTATCCAGGAGATGGTTGCCAAATGGCGGGAAGGATTCAAGGTCGTAATTGCGCAGCGCAGGTCCCGAAAGGGAGAGCACCTGCTTTACCTCAAGTGCGCCCAGCTCTTTTACTGGCTGCTCGATAAGATCTCGGAAGTAAAGATTCCACGAGATACCGGTGATTTCAGGCTCCTCGACGCAAGGGTGGTCCGTGAGATCCGCCGCTTCAGGGAACGGCACGGTTTCCTGCGTGGTCTTACGGCTCTGGTCGGCTTTCCTACCACGGTAGTGCCCTTCGATCGAGACCCGAGACGTTCCGGTAAGACCCAGATCTCGCTCCTCGGGGCCATGAACATTGCTCTGGACGGCATCGTTCCGCTCTCTCGCGTGCCGCTGCGGCTCATGTTCGTGCTCGGGGCAATCCTTTTGCTTGCGGGAATCCTGGGCGGGGCTGCGTGGTTGCTATGCGGGCTCGTTGCCGGATTTTCGGCCAGTTGGCCGCTTACTTTACTGGGTTTGCTTATGGTCGGTCTCTCCGGCCTTGTAATCGCGTGCATGGGCATTCTGGGCGAATATGTTGCCAGAACGTACGAAGAAGCCCGACCTCGGCCGCTATACATCGTGGATGAGCTGATCGAAGCAGCGTCGCTGGCGAAGAAGGTCTCGGATGAGAGGCAGCTTCAAGACCGATGAGTATTTGGAAGACGAGCCGGGGAGGCCCTTTTTGCAAAAAGGGC
>JBMOME010000314.1:0-4440 GCA_049323095.1 Thermodesulfobacteriota bacterium | reverse complement strand
TATGGGTCTTTAGCCTGGTAGTTGGCGGGGTTGACTTCTTCATACCGAGGCTTTGAAGCAGGTCGTCGCGAACCAATAGAGCAGGCGCATGTTGAAGTCTCCGGCATCGAACACAGAGGCTCTGGAACAGCAGAGGCGATTCTTCGGGGGTCGGGAAGCAGATACTCCCGCACCGCTATTGTGCTGCGCCTTTCGCCGGATGAGTGCATCTCGTCACCTTTCAAACACCGGAGCCCCAAATGCCCTTCGGCTCACGCCCTTGCTCGTTGTGATGGTCATGGCCCTCTCGAGCTGCTCCTATATGATTGGCGGCCCAGAGATCTCCTTATCTCCAGACAGCACTTTGGCCGCGTATCTATGTGCTCGGCAGTGGGACCTGCCATTGCCACCGGAATGTCCTACGATTCGATCCAGGATTTGGGTCCGGTGGTGCACACTGGAGCGACCGCAAGACTACCGCGATGTTGAAATCGGCGTTTTTGGCAAAGACTGGGGCGGCTGGTTTGTAACAAGTAGGATTCATTATGCGTTTTCTCCGGATAGCCGACACCTTGCAGCGGCCTCACCTCGTGACCTACGCGTGATCGACTGCGCGACCGGGACCTGGCGGACTTTGACCGGTCCGGCCGAGGTCGTGACCTCCTTCATATGGCTTGATGATTCGGAGTTGGCGTACGCTTCCTGCCAAATAGGAACCGATGAGCAACGGAAGTCGAACACCCACTTTTGGCGACAAGGCATTGATCAATCCTCCCACGAACGGCGCCTCATCTTTGCAGAGGATTCAGGGAGCTGCCCTCAAAAGGGTTTGGGCACCATTGGGTGGCCCAGAGAACGATGGTCGCCGGACGGCGCGTACGTGATTTATATGGCCCAGGGTTTTCAGGGAGATCTGAAGCTGCTGGACGTAGCATCAAGAGCGGCAGCGGTCATTGCTCCGCGCGATCACAACTTCGAAGGCATAGCTTGGAAGTCCGATAGTTCGGAAGCAGTCTGCGTGGGTTCGAAACGCGGGTTTCCCGCTCGAGCCTTCCTGATCAACCCACGAACTCTTGAGAAGCACGATTTCAGCGACCAATTCAATACTTATTTTGACGGCGATTCCGAGCACTACCCTCCACAGATTGCCCTCAAGTGGACTGCCGGGGACCAGTACTTCATAGCCAACCATAGCAGAAAAGGAGGCTGCCTCGTAAACCCGCTGCCCTGGAAAGTCACCCCACTGGCCCGGCTCTTGATAGACCGGATTGTTCGAGAAGGCACTATGGTGCTGTCAGAAGATCAAAGGGTCAGATTGCCTTGGATCTTTTGGCAGCCCGCAAAAGGCTGGGTATCGGCATCGGTCGCGTTCCAGGAGAAGGGATATGTTCGGGGAAGGGAGTACTTGGTGGATTACTCCGGCCGGTTCTTCGTGGCCTTGGATCAATCCTCGGCTTCCGCAGGCCGGTGGACGGTCACCCGTGACGGAAAACGAGCCGTTATGCTTGCGCACCCGGACACGCTCATCGTGCGGGAATTGTCCCTGCCATCCCTCGGCACTCAGTGAGAACAACGCAAGCGGTCTTGTACGAAGGTCGGTTCAAGAGGAGTCGGCGCGGCAACGGATCGCCTATGTGAGGAATGCACCCTAGCCTCCGCCAGGACGAGTATACGTTCAAAGGGGTGAGCGGCTTGTTCTCCACGGAAACCTTTCCACTGCATTCAAGGCAGTCCTACACGGACATATCGCATGATTCGTGACATCGTGTTCGATCTGGGGAATGTCTTGCTTCGGGTAAACCGGCCTGAAACATACCTGCGGCTCATTCCTTACCTCCCTGGGGATCTGGCGCGACTGCTGCGCCAAGATCCGATGGCCTTTGAACGCCTTTTTCATGGTCCTATCGCAGAACTGGAGACGGGACGGATCACGTTTGATCGATTCCAGGACCAGGTGGAGGAAATCCTCGGAATTCACATGGACCCGAAAGAGTTCCGGGTCGCCTACTGTGACGCGTTCAGCCTGGATGCGGAGATGGTGCGACTTGGAAAGGCTCTTTCCTCAAGGTACCGAACTTGGCTGGCTTCCAACACCAGCGAGGCCGATTACCGATATATCCTGGAGAACTTTCCACAAGTATCGTTTTACCGATCGGCAGCTCTTTCGTACAAGCTGGGGGTCATGAAACCGGCGCGAGCCTATTTTGAAAAGGCAATCGAGCAGTTCGGAATCGAACCGAAGTCCGCAATCTTCGTTGACGACCTGGAAGCCAATGTGCAGGCCGCGCAGCAGGTGGGCCTACATGGGATCGTCTTTCGGGGTTATCCGGACCTGCTCGTGGAACTGAAAAGATTGGGCGTGAAGCCATGTAATGATGGGGATGGAGAATGAGTGGAGATTCACTAGAAATCAAGGGATATCGATTCTCGGCCGTTGCCGCGGGAATAAAGCAAGCAGGCTCCGAACGGCACGATCTAGCTCTGATATGCGCGGAACAGGCCGCGACCGCCGCGTGCGTGACAACCACCAATCTTGTCTGCGCAGCGCCGGTGGATATCACCCGCGAGCGCATCAAGAAAGGGATTTGTCAGGCAATTCTCATCAATTCCGGCAACGCAAATGCGGTCACCGGAAAGCAGGGGTTCGACGATGCGGTCGTTCTGCTCGACCGTGTAGCTCAGCGCCTCAATATCGATCCTCAGCTTGTCGTGCCCATGTCCACGGGCGTCATCGGCGCCCCATTGCCTGTGGATCGCATGAGCAGCCGCATCCCTGAGTTGGTGGCCGGCCTTGATGCGAAAAGAGCTCTGGACGCGGCCAAAGCCATGATGACCACCGATACTCGGCCGAAAACCGTGCTCCTGAACGAGATTATTGCCGGTCGGCCCATCCGGATGCTGGGCATGGTGAAAGGTGCGGGGATGATCGCGCCCAATATGGCAACTTTGTTGGCCCTGGTACTAGTGGACGTGCGCGTGGAAGCGGCCATGCTTGCCCAGGCCCTCCGAGACGCAACACGAAGCACCTTTAACGCGGTTACCATCGATGGTGACACCAGCACCAACGACACGGTGATTGCGTTGACCGGCGGGTCGCCCTTGGCTGAGGAGCTCGGATCGGGTCAAGAATCGGCTCAAGCGTTCGCCGGGATGCTCCAGGCAGCCTGCGCTGATCTGGCGCGGCAGGTGGTAGCGGATGGTGAAGGCGCTACCAAGCTCGTGGAAATAAGGGTCCGAGGAGCGCGTGACCAAAGAGATGCCATCACAGTCGCGAGGACCATCGCTGAATCTCCCTTGGTAAAGACCGCGTTCTACGGTCAAGACCCCAACTGGGGACGCATCATTGCAGCGGCCGGAAGGTCCGGAGTCAGTTTCGATCCTCATCGGTTGGACCTGTTCATCGACAGCATCCCAGTGCTCAAGAACGGAGCCCCGTGCACAGATGACTGGGAACCCCGGGCAGCTCAAGCAATGAGAAGACGAGAATTCTCGGTGCTCCTGGACCTAAAGGATGGCTCAGCCGAGGCCTCCATGCTCACCACCGACCTCTCCGAGGAATACGTGCGCATCAACGCGGATTACCGCACGTGATGAGATCCTTCTTTGAAGAGCAACCGGGGGAAACTTTTTTGCTTACAAAAAAGTTTCCCCCGGACCCCTTTCAAAAAACGCTATCCGGCGAGCGTGGGCCCATTTGCGCCTCAACAGCCGGTCTTCGCAACCGCGTAACGGCCTTTCTACTGGGACAAGGGCATTTGAAGGACCTAGGTCAGATCAGAACATCGAGAAGACTACGCGATAATGTGAAGGGCTCTCCTTCTAGGAAGGCTTTCTTTCGCAGACAGTAGAGCAGTACGGAGACTCTTCCGGATCGTCGCCCGAACATGCGACGCATTCGCAATCTTCGGGGTGATCTTCCGGGGGTTGGTACACTTCGCCTCGTTGTCGAGCTCGGTAGTCCTCAATGGCACGGCGGAGCGCGTCGGAGCCCAGGTTGGAGCAGTGGTGTTTCTTCTTGGGAAGTCCGCCCAGGGCCTCGATCACGGACCTGGCGCTGATCTTCATCGCCTCGTCGAGAGTCATTCCTACCGCCATTTCACTCACGATGCTCGAAACAGCGATCGCCGCGCCGCATCCGAACGTCTTGAACTTCACGTCTTCCAGCCGGCCGTCGTTGACTTTAATGTAGAACGTCATGATGTCCCCGCACGCGGGGTTGCCGACTTCTCCGATACCGTCCGCGTCTTCTATCTCACCCACATTGCGCGGATTCTTGAAGTGCTCCATAACGATTTCGCTGTACATGGCGACATCCTACGAAAGTATTTTCCTATAGTTTCTGACGGGCTGATGCCGATGCGCGGTCAAAGAAGTCACATCGGCAATTGCCGCCATCGGTGCAAGGATGAAACCGTGGCCGGCAGGGACGCCGGCCCTACCGAGGCCGATTTCACCCCTTCT
>JBMOME010000313.1:0-37397 GCA_049323095.1 Thermodesulfobacteriota bacterium | reverse complement strand
TTCGCTGATTTTAAAGACGTGGCGGGGGAGGCCCTTTTTGAAAAACGGGCCTCCCCGGACCCCTCCCCAAAAACTCCTATCCTTCCAACGATTCGCACCAGAAGCGTAGTGACACAGCGGGTCCGTGTACACCAAATCGGCCAGGCAATTACCGCATAGCCGAGTGAAAGAGAATGTCCTGCTGCGACTTGTGGACCGCTGCACAGTCCGTCTAAGAACCAAACAGACCAAAGAAAGGACCACTCATGTCTCTGACTGAAGACCTTGCTGCACGTAGAGCAGCCGCTCGCAAGCACATTCCACCTGAGAAGCTTTCGGTCATGGACCGCGCGACCGAAGACCTTGAGAAGTCAAACATTACCGCATCATGTCTGAAAGAAGGGGATTTCGCGCCGGACTTTGTCCTACCCAACGCCGTGGGGAAATCGGTCTCCTTGGCGGAAAAATTGAAGGAAGGGCCTGTGGTGCTCTCGTTTTATCGAGGGGGTTGGTGACCGTACTGCAATTTGGAGCTGCGGTCATTGCAGCTCGAGCTGAACCGTATCAAGGAACTGGGCGCATCTCTCGTGGCCGTCTCACCCGAAACGCCGGACAACTCTTTGTCCACGACTGAAAAGAACGAGCTGAACTTCGAGGTCCTCAGCGATCTGGGGAACCGAGTCGCGCGGCAGTTTGGAATAGTCTTTCAGCTTCCATTCGACTTGAGGCCGATCTACGCCGGCTTTGGGATCGATCTTCCTAAATCAAACGCTGACGATACGTTTGAATTGCCGATCCCTGCGACATACGTCATAGGAAAGGATCGAAAGATCCGGAAGGCATTTGTTGATGTGGATTATACTAGACGGCTCGATCCTGAAGAGATTATCGCGACGCTCAAAGACATGGCGCTGGAAAAAGAAACGCTCTGAAGGTAATGCATTTTCGGCGAAGGAGGATGAAGAAATGGAACAGGCCAAAATCATCCAGAAAGACGACATTAAGTGGGAGCCGCATCCTCAACTTGCAAACGCCAAAGTAGCATATCTTTTGTCAAACCGTGACGACAAAATGGACCTCACTTGCTTGTTAGTTAGTCTGCCGCGTGGTACTCAAGTGGAAAAGCATACTCACGAATGTGACGACATCATTTACGTGCTCAAGGGAAAAGCTAAGCTTTGGATCGACGGGATCGGTGACGTGCCTCTGGTCGAAGGCACTTTTGTGAGGGTTCCGAAGGGAGTTAAGCATCAGCCTCACAGCATCGAAGAGGATTTTGTTGCGTACGATGTCTTCTACCCGTTTCTGGCGTAAGGTGACGGCCTTGCTTGTAGGCAAGGGAGTGCCCAAAATTACGTCTAATTGTGAGGAGCGATCGTTCTGGCTTTGGTAGTGGCCGGCGTCCCTGCCGGCCGACTATGGCTTTCCGCACGTAGTTGTCCGGTTGGACAGACCAGTCCGGCGTTTCGCGGGAGCACGCGCAAGTGAATCCGTGATTACTTTCTTACAACTGCTATATGCGCTAACGATGCTATCATCCCGGGCCGGCAGGGACGCCAGCCGCTACCGATCCGTAAAATGCGGCGGTTCGTGTTTATTCATCTTGGCGCCGGTAAAGATCCTACAAGCTAAGGTTCATCCACGATGGCTACGGGTCGGACCCATCCAGCGCTCGCGTTCTTAATCTTTGTGGGAAAGCAACAAACAGTAAATCCTGTAGGCCGCCCTATTTGAGAAAGATTGGCCATCTTCTCCATGTGGCAGTATCCGATTTCGATCCCGGCAAAGTGAGCTTCCCATATAACTTTCGGATCGTGCTTTTCTTGAAATTCGCGGGCAATGTACGGCAAGGGCCGATCCCAGCTCCATGCATCGATCCCAGTAATCCTGACGCCCTTTTCAGTCAGAAAAAGTGTGCTTTCTCGATCCATGCCCGCGCCCTTTAGCAGGTATTCGGGCGTCCCCCACGCTGCGTCCGCGCCGGTCTGAATCAGTACAATATCAAGGGGCTTGAGTTCGTATCTCACCCGATCCAGCTCCTTTTCCAGGTCCTTGACCGTGATCCTTTCGCCGTCAGCTTTGTGGCGAAAATCCAGGAGCACCCCGTCGCTGAAACACCATTCCAGAGGAATCTGATCGATAGTCAGTGCGGGCTTGCCCCGGTCCATGGTAGGGTGATAGTGGTACGGAGCATCCAAATGCGTTCCACTGTGCGTGGTGAGAGTCAGAAACTCCACAGCCCACCCTAACCCGCCCGGCAACTCCTCTTTGCGGACCCCGGGAAAGAATTCCTTCATCTGGTCAGCCCCCGAGGCGTGGTCCAGGTAGTTGATGTTCGGAATCATCATAGGGGGATCGCTGGGAAGCCCGGATTCGATGCTGATGCTAAGGTCCACAAAACGTCTACGGCCCATGATGCCTCCACAATGCCGATGGAAAATCGTAGCTGAAACGCCGTCGGCAAGCCTCATCCGCGACGAATTCGGCCTACTGTGGCGATATTTCAACATACTTCACGTTCGACCAATCGGTCAACGTTTAGGCGATTTGGTGATAACATGGAGCTCGTCGGAGCTGATCGTTGGGCAGAAGGCTCTTTTCTTGCCAACGTGACACACGAAGGAATAACGTATGATTCCACGGTCTGAGCAAGATCTATTCGGGCATCCGAGAGGGCTTGCCGTACTATTCCTGACTGAAATGTGGAAACGATTTTCCTATTATGGCATGAGGGCGCTGCTTGTTTATTACATGCTTAAGCAGCTCATGTTTACCCAAGCACAGGCTTCGCATATATACGGGTTGTACACGGGATTGGTTTACCTAACTCCATTTTTTGGAGGTATTCTTGCAGATCGCGTATTGGGACAACGTAGAACCGTGATTCTCGGCGCGGTGCTCATGGCTATCGGACATTTTATGATGGCGTTTGAGTTCTTATTCTTCTACGCCCTTTCATTCCTGATTCTGGGAAACGGCGCGTTCAAGCCTAACATTTCTACGCAGGTGGGCAACTTGTACGCTGCCGGCGATCCACGTCGCGACAGAGCTTTCAGCATATTTTATGTGGGTGTGAATCTGGGAGCTTTCTTTTCGCCCTTGGTCTGCGGCACGTTAGGTGAGGTTTTCGGATGGCACTACGGATTTGGCGCAGCGGGCGTGGGAATGATGGTGGGGCTCTCAATTTATCTTTCGGGACAACATTGGCTTGCTCCGGATAATCTCATGAAACAAAAACTGGCCGAAGATACGGCTCAACCGCCAATTACCGCACAAGAGAAAAGCAAGGTGTGGGGCTTGATTGCTGTATGCCTTATCAGCGTGGCCTTCTGGGCCGCGTTTGAACAGCAAGGCAACACAATTGCGCTTTGGGCCGACACTCACACCGACAGATACATCTTTGGTTGGGAGTTTCCCGCATCATGGTTTCAATCTCTCAATCCGGCTTTTGTATTTCTTTGCACGCCGATCATAACCACATTCTGGGCGCGACAATCGCGGAAAGGCACAGAACCGCCCGCGGTTACTAAGATGGCCGTGGGCTGCTTCCTACTGGCATTGGGGTTCCTAATCATGGTTCCAGCCGCGAGGCTGTACGCGGCAGAAGGCGCCCCTGTCAGCATGTTCTGGCTCGTCTTCTTTACCCTCTTGGTCACCCTCGGCGAATTATACCTGTCTCCGGTGGGCCTTTCTCTGGTTACCAAACTCTCGCCGGCCCGAATAGTATCCATGATGATGGGTGTATGGTTCTTGTCGTCTTTTCTCGGAAACTACGCAGCCGGATTCCTTGGTCATTACTGGGAAGCCGTTCCCAAGGACATCTTCTTCGTCATGATTGCGTTGATTGCATTTGCAGCGGGCGTGGCTATATTGCTCATTCTCAAACCCTTGAAAAAGGCTATCGGACCTGAAGGCGCCATGTAAGGGAGTGAGTTATTCCGAAACAACTGCGCGCAGTTCCTCTTGAATGTCCTGGAGCTTGTCCAGATCTATGTCGGAGAATTCTCTCTTCCCTGCCACAAGTTGCTCCTTCAAAGTCGCGATCTCGAACTCAAGTTCGGCCGCGACACGAAGCATGGACTGTCGTGTATCTACGGGAATCGCGTGTGGGACGACTTCGATTGCGCGTTCACGGTGATCGAGCTTTAATACCTCCCCGGAGCGGGGCACGTATGCCTGGAGTCCATATCGTTTCTTGATTTCAGCCGCCAATGCCTGGCTCGCGGTCAGCTCGCCGTGAACCACGAAGGTCCGCGGTTTGGCCTTCTCCGCAAAAGGCGCCACCCACGCAAGGAGGTCCTTCTGGTCAGCATGGGCGGAAAGCCCGCCGATCGTGAAGGTCTTCGCTCTGACCGCGATTTTCTCCCCTAGAATTGTAACCGATTTCGCACGGTCCACAATTTGGCGTCCGACTGTTCCCTTACCCTGGAACCCGACGATCACAATACTTGCCCCCGCGCGCCACAAATTATGTTTCAGATGATGCTTGATACGGCCCGCGGTGCACATACCGTTGCCGGCAATGATAATTGCCGACCCGCGGAGTTGGTTGATCTCCATGGATTCTTGCGCCGTTGGGGTCATTCTCAGATTGGGCACATTGAATGGATCCAAGCCTTTTGAGACCAACGCGCGGGCGGGTGCATCAAAATATTTACGATTGTTGCGGAAGATTTCCGTAGCCTTAATTGCAAGAGGGCTGTCAAGGAATACCGGAATGTCCGGAAGTCTTCCTTCGCGGGAAAATTCTCCGAGGAGATAAAGTATTTCCTGGGTTCTCTCTACCGCGAACGCGGGGATTAACACCTTTTCGTGATGAGCGACCGCATATTGAATAGCTTCGAGCAGTTCCGCTTTACTTTCTTCCAACGGGCGGTGCAGGCGGTCACCGTAGGTGGATTCGATAAACAAATAATCTGCTTCCGCAATTTCAAACGGCTCCTTCACAATGAGCGGATCCTGCCTCCCCAGATCGCCGGAAAAAACCATTTTCGCGTCCTTGCCTTCATCCTCAATCCACAGTTCTGCAATAGACGATCCCAGGATATGACCCGATGTTCGAAGGCGAGCCTTAATGCCCGGCTCAAGATCGATAACCTGATCGAGCTCAGTGGATGATAGATACTTGAGGCTCTCACGCGCGTCCTCCGTGGTGTACAGCGGCTCTATGTGTTGACGAGCTTGCCGTCGATTTCTCTTTGTACGCCACTCGGCTTCCATCTCCTGAACATGTGCGGAATCGAGGAGCATGATTTCGCTCAATTCGACCGTCGGCGGTGAAGCGATGATCCTTCCGCGGAAACCGTCTCGCACGAATTTGGGAATACGTCCGCTGTGGTCGATGTGTGCATGTGTCAGGATGAGATTTTTGATCTGCGCAGGATCGTAGCCCCAGTCTTCCCAGTTGCGACTTTCTTCTTCCTTACTGCCCTGAAAAAGCCCGCAATCTACAATAATCCTCTTTCCATCCGAAGTTTCAATCAGGTAATTGGAGCCGGTCACCGACCCCGCGCCTCCGAAACAGGTAACTTTGATCATGGTGCTTTCCTTCGTGTCGGCCTCATATCAACTGCCATAGTTAGAGAGCTACGACGAATCATGAAAGTTCTCGGCTTCGGCGAGCACTCCGGGGCTTCGCTTGGGAGATCGGCAACAAAACCGGGCGGGCAACCACAAGGGTTGCCCCTACACCAGACCTCCAAGCGTCCCCATACGTAGACCCGACCACGGGTGCCTTTTGCCGGCAACTTTCATATCAAAAACCCTATGTTGGACCGACACCTTCCCGCCTCGATTTCCGTCCTGCCGGACGTAGAGCATTATACTGTCAGGCTTCGGATCGCTCAACCGAGTTAACCGCTTGGCCATCAGTGCGTGACTGGAAAGGTACTGCCGGGCAACCCGGCTGTAGCACGTGACGAAACTGCTCCCCCCGAGTCAGCGGTCGTTTCATTTTAGAGAAGGAGCTTTACACAGGGTGCTTGATGGTCTATAAGTTCCTTTTATGGCTGTGACCTGAAGTCTCCGCGCTAAGATGACAATATTCCCTGAATTGGCGCACACGCGAAAGAATCTGGAAACCACCGTCACGGTCAAAGACGACACAAGTGAGAGATCCAATACGCCGATGACCGACCAAATTAGAGCTGAGAAATCCAGACGAATCATCTTTCAAGAATACTCGGAAGCCCTTGTGGTGGCTGTGATCCTGGCGATCATCATCCGGGCTTTCCTGATCCAGGCATTCAAGATTCCGTCCAGTTCCATGGAACCGACGCTCCTCATCGGGGACCACATCCTGGTCAATAAGTTCATCTACGGTGTTAGAGTCCCCTTCACCCACATGCGGTGGCCTGAATTCAAGACTCCCCAGCGGGGTGACGTCATTGTTTTTGTTTACCCTGAAGATCGCACCAAGGATTTCATCAAGCGAGTGGTGGCTATAGGAGGCGATACGATCGAAATAAGGGACAAGAATGTCCTCGTAAACGGAAATTTGGTACGCGATCCGAAGGTACGTCATTTGGATAGAAATGTGAGACCCGGCAACAGGGATCCCCGCGACAATATGGCCCAGGTGAAAGTGCCGGACGGGGCTCTCTTTGTAATGGGTGACAACCGGGACTACAGCGCCGACAGCCGGTTCTGGGGTTTTGTCCCGGTGGAAGATGTTAAGGGGGAAGCATTTCTGATCTATTACTCCGCGGGGTCATTCCCTGGCATCAGGTGGAAACGCATCGGCTCAATAATACGATGAATCGATGGTCCTCCAGCTCGTAGTCTAGTCTCTTCAGAGGTCTCCGGGCTTTCGCCGACTTTCGAAGAATTCTCTCCAATCCGCCAAGCTTGAGTCTTCTTGACAGGAAAAGTCCGCTTTGATACTCTCCTTTGTGTAATCCTTTCTCTTCGCTTTGGCTTCCGCTAACAGTTTCACTTTGCTGAAATGTGGAGGCCTAATGGGGTGCTCGAAAACAGCCACTAATTCTTAAGAAGGGGGGCTGGAAACATGTCTGGAACTCCGTGCTGGCAGCACCTGAAATGTGGGCGGGAAAGGGAATGTCCTGCGTACCCTGACCGTGGATTCGACTGCTGGAACGTGGAAGCCACCATGTGCCGCGGGGAACGCCAAGGGAAATACGGTGACAAGGTCCGCAATTGTCGTGATATCTGCGAATATTACGACGCCGTGATGAGTGGACGAATCAAGGTGACATAGCCGGCTGCTTCTGTGCAAATCGATTCTACTCCCCAGCAGTGAATTATCTTGACACCGCTTTGGTGCTTTTGTACGCTTATTATGCGTACAATCTCTTCGCGCTTGCTTCGACTTACAATTGTTATTTTCCGCAATTGTGGGGGTCAGGTCGGAGCGCTCGAGGAGAGGTTATTATTTCGCGAAAGGGGGGCACGGAAAATGGCCGGAACTCCATGCTGGCAGCACTTGAAATGCGGGCGAGAAAGCGATTGCCCCGCATATCCTGAACACGGTTTCGACTGCTGGAATGTGGGATCGACCCTGTGCCGAGGGGAACGTCAGGGCGCGTATGGCGACAAGATCCGCCAATGTCGCGAAATCTGCGAATACTATAACGGCGTGATGGGTGGACGGATCAGAGTGACATAGGTCATCGCACCCGAGCTAGAAGGCTTTCCGACCCAGAAAATCGTGAACCTTGGAAGCTCTTGCAACAGCGTGGGCTTTGGAGGGTGTACTGCGCCCATTCGGCGAACAGGCCGGCACCTTCCTTTATAACAAGTGCCAAAAATAATCTCCGATTGCCGCTTGGGCTTTGGTAGGTGCCGGCCTCCGTACCGGCACATTCTTTTTAAAAATATCAATCAGCTCGGGCCGGCAGAGCCTGCCCCGGACCTGATCCGGGGGACGCCGGCCCCTACCGGTTTCCTTCAAGCGCGGACTGTCCAAGAAGCCATGAATTTTGACAACCGGTACAGCAATAGGGGAAAGACGCTACGTGGGCCTCGCTACAGTTTCACGGATGGGAAAAGCTCATCTCGTGTGTGTGGAAAGAAGAGCGCGGCCATGAAATTGTCCATGTACGAGGCATCCTCGGAGAGCTCCACATTGGTCATGGTTCGGGAGACAGCCCTTGCGGTTTGAAAGAGGCTCCGATCTAGCGCCGCGAGCCTGGCTCCCTTGAGCGACGAATTCCCGATAAAGGCGAACTTGTCTCTTTCAATGTCCGGGAGCAGACCGATTGTAATCGCATGCTCAAGGTTGATGAAACTCCCGAAAGCTCCCGCGATGATTACCCGGTCGAGCGCGTCTACGCTCACGCCGATTTTGTCCAATACGCACGTATAGCCAGAAAACATTGCGCCCTTGGCCCGGATGAGGTTGTCCAGGTCAACTTCGGTCAGAACGATGTCCTGCTTGATTCCTGATTCCGCGGCCCGGCAGATCACGTACTCATACCCGCTACGACCGTTCCGGATCCGGTCGGTCTTCAGGTCGGTTGCGTACTTGCCGTTACGGTTCAAGATTCCCGTCTTGAGCATCTGGGAGACGATGTTGATGATCCCTGAGCCGCAGATGCCGATCGCGGGCTTTGAGTCGATCGTTCTGATCATGGGTTCAAAGGTGTCAGGGTCGATGAGTATGCCTTCAATCGCGCCCGGAGCTGCTCTCATGCCGTGTTCTAGACCGCCGCCTTCGAACGCGGGGCCTGCGGAGCACGACGCGGTCATGAGGAGATCTCGGTTGCCTACCACGATCTCGCCATTGGTTCCGATGTCGATGAAAAGAGTCATCAGGTCCGAGTCCCACATGCCTGTGGCCAGGACGCCGCTTACAATGTCTCCACCCACGTACGAGGCAACGCACGGGAAGGCCTGCACGAATGCATGTGGAGGCAAGTGAAGGCCGACCGCGGATGCGGGCACGGGTTCCAGGTTCAGCGCGACCGGCACATACGGGCTCTCTCGGAGGAATTTGGGGTACAGCGCGAGAAACAGATGAGTCATCACAGTGTTTCCCGCGGCAACCATGTGGCCGAGGGATTCCGGCGGGACGCCGCTCACCTTGAGGGTTTCGTCGATGATCTCGTTGATTCCTTTGACCACTTCGGCTTGAAGCTTCTGGAGACCGTCTTTCTTCAGGGCAAAGACGATGCGGCTGATAACGTCATCGCCCATAGAGATCTGAGGGTTGTATCGGGAGGCTTTGGCCAGCACTTCCCCGCTCGTCAGGTCAATGAGCTCACCCCACAGGGAAGTGGTCCCGATATCGACCGCGAGCGCGGTCTGGTTGTGGTTCAAGTGCCCGGGCACGACACCGCGGAGGCGATACACCGGGGTATCGCACCCGGGGGTATCTTCCACCTCCAAACTCGCGGTAAGCTTCCATTCATCCTGTCTCAATGCGGCGGGGAGCTGCTTAACCAGGTCCAGATCCGCGGTCACCGGACTGATGTCGTGATTGACCTTGAGCGTGCGGACCACGCGCTCGTAATCGCTCAGGTTGTCCAGCGGTCTCGGAGGATCCACTTCCATGAGGACTCTCACGGACATGGGATTGATTTCAGGCTCCAGGGGGGATTCCATGGGCCGAGCCGTTATCCTCATGCGCTCGGCCTCGTCTCGCGGTATCACCTTGCGGCCGACTTTGGCTTCGGGCACCTCGACGATGACGTTTCCGGTTACCTTTGCCTGACACGCGAGGACGTAACCTTCGGCCCGCAGCTTCGGGTCGAGTTTGTCGATCTTAAGCGTCTCGACCGTGCCTTCTGTGATCTTGACCTTACATTGACCGCAACCGCCGGAACCGCCACACGCGGCTGGAATGAAAACGCCCGCGTCCAGGGCCAGGTCAAGGAGCAGCTCGCCTGCGCGAGCCTCGACCGTCACATCATCGGGCAGAAACCGAACAAGGGCCTTTTCCAAGATGTCTCCTCCAAATTGCGGTGCGAAACCACGTGTCGACCGCACCGGCTGGCCACAAGGACGGAAAGATTATATACTGAATACTCTGATCATATGCACGATGGCCAAACCCTCTTATAATGATTGCTCGCGATCAAATCAAGAAATTGTCCGGTTCACGGTTGCGGGCCGAGCGAGAAAGGAGGCTGGAGAATGTCGCTGAAAGTCTGCGAAATATTCGCCAGTATCCAGGGTGAGTCCTCGTACGCAGGCCTCCCCATGACCTTTGTGAGGCTTGGTGGGTGCAATCTCCGCTGCCGATACTGCGATACTCCTCAAGCCCAGGACGGTGGCGAAGAGATGCGCCTGGATGACGTGGTCCAACGTGTCCTATCCCACGGTTGGAAACTGGTGGAGATCACCGGCGGCGAGCCTCTCATGCAAGAGAAGACCCCAGACCTGGCGCGAGCGCTGCAATCCAAAGGGCGCACGGTTTTGGTCGAGACAAACGGGTCGCTGGACATATCGATGCTCCCCCCGGGCGTTGTCCGCGTCATGGACATTAAATGCCCGTCCAGCGGAGAGAGCGAACACGTCTTGTGGCAGAACCTCTGGAAGCTTGAGCCTCACGATGAAGTCAAATTTGTCATGGCTAATCGCCACGACTATGAATGGACTAAGGGCATCCTGCGAGAACGGTTCGGCGCGAACCAAAGCAAGATCCTCTTTTCCGCGGTCTTCGGGGAACTCCCCCCGCGGATCCTGGCCGAATGGATGCTTGCGGACAAGATTCAGGCCAGACTCCAGCTCCAAATGCACAAGTTCATCTGGCCCCCCGGAACCAAAGGGGTGTGAGGTGCTGGGAGTCTTTGAGAAAGATCGCTCTCCAGGTATGACTGCAATGGGCAATGCCAAAGGTTCTTGCCAGATTTGCTGAAGCGACATCTCGTCATTCCTGCGGAAGCAGGAATCCAGGTATTCAGTCCATGACTCCCAAGGCGGTAGTGCTCCTAAGCGGCGGACTTGATTCGACTACGACCCTGGCTGTCGCGCAGGCGCAAGGTTTCCAGGTCCACGCTATTAGTTTCGATTACGGTCAGCGCCACAGGATCGAGCTTGAAGCCGCAAGACGAGTGGCCGCTCGGATGGGGGCGGTGGAACACCTTGTTGTGCAGGTGAACCTGCGCGCAATCGGCGCATCAGCACTCACGTCGGAAGAGCCGGTCCCCAGGGGGCGCAGCCTGGACGAGATGGTTCGCGAGATCCCCGTCACATATGTGCCGGCAAGAAATACGGTGTTCCTCTCTCTGGCCCTCGCCTGGTCCGAAGCCCTGGGAGCCCAGGACATCTTCATCGGAGTGAATGCTCTGGATTACTCGGGTTACCCGGATTGCAGGCCCGAATACATCGAAGCGTTTACAAGGATGGCCAACCTGGGTACCAAGGCAGGCGTGGAGGGAACGCCATTCCGAATCCATACCCCGCTCATATCAATGACCAAAGCCGAAATCGTCCGAAAAGGGCTTAAACTAGGCGTGGATTATTCGATCACCCACAGTTGCTACGATCCTTCCCCTGACGGAAAGCCATGCCGCGTGTGCGATTCCTGCCTACTGAGGGAAAAAGGGTTTGAAGAAGCCGGAGCAAAGGATCCAATCACTATCCTCCGAACGAAGGATGGATGAATTCTACGCGATCCCCTTCTTGAACCGCCACGGTCCGAAAATCCTTGCGATAGACAAATCGGCCGTTCACTTCCACGATGACCGCGGGATCGTCTTCCTGATTGCGATCCAGCAGGTCCTGGATTGTTACCGCGCATCCGTCAATCTGTTCGGGAAAACCATTGAGCATGAATTTCAATTTCGGAGCCTCTCTTCCGGCCTGCTCAATTCATTGTTCGCTGTCATGTCACAATGTTCCACCGAAACTTGAAACCGTTGAAATGTGGGCGGCTATCGGCGGGGAGTCTCCTTCAGTGCGGACCACGCAAGGCCGTCGGACCTTCGTTCAGGAGACTCCCCGTCCGCCGCCACTTCCGCTCCGATGCCATACGAAGCGAGCCAATGAAGCAGTTCGCGGCATGTCTCACGAGCCCTACTGTGGCGAAGGTCCTTCTCGTGAGCCGAATCCGTTTCTTCGTACTCGTACGGGGGGCACATGAAGTACAGCCAGCCGGTATAACCGCCAAACGGCGTGCCGTCCGTGGGACAATTGCAGGCCATGACCCCGCGAGCTATCTGCGCGTCCACAGGAACTACCACGTGATATTGATCTCCACGTGGGGATACGCCGATCCATCCGAGATTTCCGCAGTGAGCCGGCAATGTGGCCCTGAGAATATCATTGAAAGGGATTTGTAGCATCGTTCACCCGGAAGAAGTAATTGCCGTATTATTCGCTCTATCCATGATGACGTTCAAATCTCCCATTGTCAAGATATTGTGTAGTGTTTCTCGATCACCCAATTACCGATCCGGCGCGTGGGAGGCCCTCGCTTTGGTTCATTATAGTGAAACCTAGTTCGACTTGCTCCCCTCCCCCAAGAACCGCTCCTCAATGAAATCGCACAATGCTTCCCAGTCATTCAGGTCAAAGACCGGCACGCCCGCCGGGGCTTCCGTGGGATTGCCCGCGATGGCCACCAAATTGTCGTCTCCGTCGCAAAGGAGCTCCGGGTAATGTTCTTTCCTGAACACTTCGATTTTGGGGTGCTTTTCCCGCTTGTATCCCTCGGTAATGATCAGATCCACGTCCCGGAAAAACTTGTCCCTTATCTCCACAAGAGTATGGTCATGGTCCGTGTCCGCAACCAGGGCCAGTTTCTGAGGCGATGAAATCACGGTGATCCGACTGCCGGCCTGTTTGTGCCGCCAGGAGTCTTTTCCTTCGCGATCTATGTCGAACTGATGCGCGTCGTGTTTGATCGTGCCTATCCGGTAACCACGGGAGGTCAATGCGCTGACGAGCTTCTCCAGCAGTGTGGTTTTGCCTACGTCGGATTTGCCCACAATGGATACAATCGGGATCATACGTAGTCCTCTCGAAATAGAATGCCTTTCAATAAAGTATAATACAGATCGCACGCCGCGCTCCACCATCCATGGCAATCTCTTACCGAAAGGTATCCTCTTTTGGGCACTGAACTCGCGAAGAGAGTTCCGCATAACCACACGCTAAGAATGGTCCCATGCGGGAAATCTCTAATTAAGCCGATTAGCGGGCCGTAGGGGCGCAATTCATTGCACCCGATTGGAGGGCGTGATTCATCACGCGCCTACGGTCGCCCTGCCTGTTGTCTGCTCGTCAAATTTCGTTACAAGCGCGCTACGAAGAACCATGTTCAAGACGTATTCGTACAGAGGATTTCTCGCCTTCTTTGCCTTCACAGCGTTGACGGGTCGGGAGCGGAATGCTAGATTTTTTGACAAGAGCACGAGCCCCGCCCTCTTCAAGGCATCCTCTCGCGTTCGACCGTATTCGGAGCGCTCGTACCAACGGGCAACCAAAGGCGTAATTTGTGCGGTGCGGGCTGGGGGTCCCTTCTAGTTCGGAGGCGGCTTATCCCATTCATGAATCCGGTCGCTGCTCCATGAGGCTCGTGTTGTAGGGAGTAATCAATGTCAATTCAGGAAGAGATCCTTGAAATAGCCAAAGCCGGCCGGGAAGCTTCACGAGAGGCCGCAAAGCTCTCGATTCCCGTAAAGGCGAAGATCCTCACGGATGTGGCCGCAAAGCTGAAAGACCGTCGGAGTTACCTCCACGAAGAGAACCAAAAGGACCTGGAGGACGCCAAGGCCAAAGGGCTTTCTGCAGCCATGCTCGATCGGCTTACCCTTTCGGACAAGGTAATCGACCAGACCGCGGACGGCCTGGAAGAAATCGCCGCGTTTCCCGATCCCGTGGGAGAAATCGTCCATATGTGGACACGCCCGAACGGGATGCGAGTGGGCAAGATGCGCATTCCATTGGGCGTAATCGGGATCATCTACGAATCCAGGCCCAATGTGACCGCGGATGCGGCCGCACTTTGTCTCAAGGCGGGCAATGCAGTCATCCTACGGGGCGGCTCCGAAGCGATCAATTCGAACAAGGCCATTACGGCTCTCTTCAAAGAGGCGCTCCGCGAGAACAACGTCAGCGAAGACGTGGTGAACCTGGTTCCCATGACGGACCGGGAGGCGATCCTGCGTATGCTCAAGCTTGAGGAGCAGATCGACCTGATCATTCCTCGGGGCGGGGAAGATCTGATCCGCTTTGTGGCTGAGAATTCCAAGATTCCGGTCATCAAGCACTACAAGGGTGTGTGTCATCTTTATGCAGACGAGGCCGCAGACCTGGACATGGCGGAAAGACTTACCGTGAACTCCAAGGTTCAGCGCCCCGGAGTATGCAACGCGCTGGAAACGCTGCTCGTGCACCGGTCCATCGCGGAGGTGTTCCTTCCCAGAGTTGCGCAACGGCTGGAGGCCGAAGGCGTGGAGTTGCGAGGTTGCGAGCGATCCCGCAGCGTGGTCCCCTCCATGAAGCCGGCATCCGAGGAAGATTGGTACGCGGAATACCTGGACCTGATCCTCGCAGTGAAAGTGGTGGACGGCATCGACCAGGCCATAGACCACATCACTCGCTACGGTTCCATGCACACGGAAACCATCGTGACCCGGAATTACGATGCCGCGCAGAAGTTCCTCAAAGAAGTCAACTCATCATCTGTGATCGTGAACGCGGCCACGAGAATGAGTGACGGGTACGTGTACGGCCTTGGCGCGGAGATCGGGATCAGCACGACCAAGCTGCACTCGTTCGGTCCGATGGGAGTTGAGGATCTCACTACCACGAAGTTTATCGTGCTGGGGGATGGGCAGATACGAGAATAGCCGGGCAAGGAAGCCGTACGAGATGGCTTCCGTGACGATTGTCATAATGCCTCACGCCCCATACCAGCGCTCGGAGGCAGCCGCGTTAGCACAAGGAGAAACCAGTGTCGGAAATCCGCAGCACCATAGACATTATGATGGAGCGAACCCGCGGCATGTCACTCTCGGAGGAAGAGAAGGAGTCTCTGCGTAAAGAAGAATTGGGCAAGAGAGCAAAAGGTTTCAGAATTAAGCTCCTGGACGCGGCGTCGGAAGCAGACGACATCCTCTCTCCGCTTAGGGATGAGCCCGAAGCAGACAGGAAGCTTCTGTTTTCCTATCTCTGGAACGAAATGGCCGACGGCATTCCGGCCGACCACCAGGCTCAAAAGCATCTGGATATCATGGAGAAGCTGCCCCAGGCAGCCGCGAAAGGCGAACTGCTCAAGCGATTCAGAGAGCTTGCCAAGCGCTTTTCCAAAGATCAGAAAAAAGACAAGCACAAGATCCTGGCGCACGAGAAGAAAAAGCTCGCGGCATTGGGCATCTCCGGCACCGCTGTGGTCCCCAAAATGCCCCTGGAAACAGAAGAAGACGCGGAGCACCTGACCCAGCTTGAAGATCTGAAAAAGAAACTGCGTGAGGAGGTGCCGAACTAAACTACTGCGCATTGAATCCGATCCTGTCTCACCCTCCCCTGTCCCCTCCCATCGAGGGCGGGGCTTTTGCAAAACCCTTTCTTCTTGTGGGGCAGGCTTTCCAGCCTGCCGGCGGCCTGGAAAGGCCGCCCCACAAGGAGGGGAGGAGGCCTGTTAAGTGGCCGGCAGGGAGAGGCTGCCTCGAAACCCTAGGATAGATGAAATTCTTGGTAGGGGCGCTTCGAGAAGCGCCCTGATTCCGAGCGGTTCACGAACCGCCCCTACCGACTGGGTGCCGGAATCATGGCTTTTGAGACAGTTTCGGGACGCCGGCCCTACCAAGAGCAAGGGACGCGGCATTCCGGTGATATTAGTCTCTGCGCCGATTATTCGATGTTTGGTGGTGTCCCGTCATCATATCTGGCGATTCAGGAACGCGGCTGCAAGGCTGTGTTCGTCTCAGCACCGCTCCCCGCGGTCTCCATTCGCGTTCGGAGGGCTTTTCATGCGTAAAAGACACATCTTCCGCCTGTTTGTGATCGTCCTGGTCTTCCTGTTCACTTGTCCATCCCACGCGGAATGGTTGCCATCCTTCATTGACGGCTCGTCCGTTACCGGCGCTGACGGCAAGGTCCTCCCTCTGAGTCAATTAAAGAGCCGATTTCGAGTACTGATTAATTCATTCCCCTACCTGATCGACCGATATCTGCTTACCGGGGACACCCAGGTGGCTTACCGCATCAGAGAGCTGGGAGATGCAATGGAGCTGCACGTGACCACGATGGGCAAGATGGTGGGAACTGATAAGGAAAAAGAACTCTTCGCCAAGCTGCTGGTCGGATCGAGAAAGTTCAAGGAAAATGTGGCCAAGAATCTCGCCTCTGTGGAAGAGTTGCGAATTATTCGTGACGTTTTCGATCGGCGATCGGCAAGCCTCATAGACTGGGTCAAGTCTCAAGAAGAAGAGCTCTTGCTTGGCGGACCGACGGCCGAAGCCTACGCCGCGGCCGCGATGCTCAATGAGGCTCGCATTGACGTGCTCCAGGCTGTCTTCTTCAATCGAGTCGCCGCCTGTGGCGCGCTCGCTGAAGAGCAACGCACCAAGTCGCGGGCCAAATGGGAGGCTGCTTTGGAGCAGGCAAAGCTCTTTTCAGAAAAGGCATCCACCGAGCGCGACCGAAAAACAGCCTCCGCGCTTATCAGCGGGCTCAATGCTATTAAAGGGCTTGCCGGAGACTTGTTGATCCGCTCGGACGAAGTAAGTCAAGCCTGGGAGAAAACTCTCGCGCTGGTGGAGTCCCTCGATAGCATGGCAAAACCTCCCGAAAAACAGGAAAAGGCGCCGCAACAGCGCGCCAAACCCGAGAGTCCCAAGAAAGAGGGTCGCCCACGATGACAGCCCGAGCTACGGGGACGGTGGAATGGCGGCAAACCGAACGGCTACTTGCGCTCCACGCTTATGTCGCGTCTTCGAGAATGTAGTATCCGCGAAGCGTCAAACTTATCGGATTGTCTGCTCACGGAGGAACAGATGACCGATGACAGCAAGCCACCCAAGGTTGATGAGCTGGTCCGTGGCTGGGTATATGTGCGTTTCGGTAGCATCGGGCTTATCGTCCTTTTCCTCCTCTACGCCGCCTTTTACGCCTACTCGAATTGGGACAAGGTCAGCAAGTGGCCTGGCGTTGAGCCCCTTTTCGCCTATCTCACCCGCTGGGAGATTCCCAAAGCCGATTCGGGGCGGTACGCCGTAATAGTGGCGCGCCTGGAGAACGATGCGAACCGCGAGCACGAGCGACTGATCGTCGAGGCACTTAAAGAGTTCAAAGGCATTCAGGTGCTCCGACTCGACCGCAAAATTTCCCTGGAAGGCCCCGTGCCTGAAACAGAGGAAAAGCGAGGACATGAAAGCGCTCGCCGCTACTTGGAGCAGAGCGCAGCTTCTGTGATCATCTGGGGAACCGTCCTCGGTCAAGGTTCCAAGAGCGTCCCTAAACTCTACTTGACCACTGCGCACTTGCAGGATCGCAAGCCGAAACGTTACGACGCTCCTCGCCCCGAGGATCAGCTTCGCCTACCGGAAGTGTTCTGGGCCGACCTCTCGCAGATTCTGCAGCTACACGTGGCCGTGCACTACTTGGAGTTTGCGGGTGAAGGGGGTCGGTATATGGCCGACCGACTGACCCCTTTCATCTCCCGGGTGCAGACCCTCCTGGAGGCGAGTTGGGATCGGCCCGGATGGGAAGCGGATGCGCGCGGTCTCACCCTTGTGATATTAGCGCACGCGCTTTCAGTCGTTGGAGATCAAAGCGGTGAGACGGAATTTTTGGAGGAGGCGGTGGCAGCATGTCGCCAGGCATTGAGGCAGTTTTCCCGCGATCGCGAACCCTCCGGCTGGGCGATGACACAAAACTCCCTTGGCGACGTTCTCCTCGTGCTCGGCGCGCGTGAGAGCAGCACTGGACGACTTGAAGAAGCTGTGGTGGCATACCAGCAGGTATTGGAAGAGTATACTCGCGAGAAGCTGCCTCTCAAGTGGGCCGGGGCCCAAAATAACCTCGGCAGTGCACTTGCGGCTCTTGGCGAGCGGGAGAGCGGAACCTGCCACCTCGAACAGGCTGTGGGTGTGTACCAGGAGGCCCTGAAGGAACTGAACCGCCATCGGGCGCCACTTGACTGGGCCATGACCCAAAATAACCTAGGCGCGGCGCTCGTCAGACTCGGTGAGCGCGAGAGTGGCACGAGCCGACTGGAAGAGGCAGTGGCTGCGTTTCGGGAGGCGCTGAAAGAGCGTACCCGCGAGCGCGTGCCGCTCAAATGGGCCATGACGCAAAATAACCTCTGCCATGCGCTCCAAACAATTGGGGAGCGCGAAACCGGGACGGGACGCCTCAAGGAGGCTGTCGCCTCGTGCCAGGGGGCGCTAAAGGAGTGGAGTCGTGATCGGGTGCCGTTGAAATGGGCTTTGGCTCAAAACAATCTCGGCAGTGCGCTCACGGCGCTCGGCGTTCGAGAAAGTGGAACAGATCGTCTTCATGAAGCGGTGGCCGCATACAAGGAAGCGCTCAAGGAGTGGACGCGAGACCGGGTGCCGCTCAAATGGGCCATGACACAAACAAACCTCGGCGTTGCACTTCGTAACCTCGGTGAGCGTCAGAGAGGAACGGACCGCCTCGAAGAGGCCGTAATCGCGCACCGGCAAGCGCTAAAAGAGTGGACCCGGGACCGGGTGCCGCTCGACTGGGCCATGACACAAACGAACCTCGGCGCTGCGCTTGCGGAGCTCGGGCTGCGAGAGAGTGCAATAGAGCGTCTTCAAGAAGCGGTGGCCGCATACCGGGAGGCGTTAAATGAGTGTACGCGCGAACGGGCACCGCGCCAATGGGCCCAGATCCAAAACAACCTTGGCATCGCACTCTGGGCGCTAGGTAATCTTGAGAGCAGAACAGAGCTTCTTGAAGAGGCCGTGGCGGCCTACCGGGAAGCGCTGAAAGAGAGTACTCACGATCAGGCCCCGCTGGATTGGGCAATGACCCAAAATAACCTTTGCGCTGCCCTGCGCAGCGTCGGTGAGCGGGAGACCGGAACCGACCGCTTTGAAGAGGCCGTGGCGGCGTGTAAGGCAGCCATTGCTGTCCTGGAATCCGCGCAGGCAACTCATTACTCGGGAATTGCGAGGGTTAACTTAGAGTTCGCCGAGACTCTTTTGCGGCAGCGGCAAAACCGATAACGCTTGCAGTCAGGGGTCTTGATACACTGTGCGCATTGTTGAGGAATGCGATCCCGGCCCGCGTGCGGGCTGCCACTGACCTGACCCTGCGCCCCCAGGCCGCAGGTTAGTGGTTGGGAGAAAAGTTAAGCTGACACGGATTTCGCGAAGCGCTGGGTCCCTTCCATCCGAAACGTACAAACTTCGGAGCAGCCGCCCAAACCGGAAATTCCGAAAGAAGGAAGGCCCCGGTCGATGATGCCCAAGTTCCGGAAAGGTTGAACTCGCGGCAGACTGACCCGATTCCCGGGCTTCACGCTTCCCTGGTGTCTTTGAGACTATGATTTCTTCCAAACCTCAGGCTTTTCGTGTTGCCCGCTCACGGAGGAACAGATGACGGGCGAGAGCAAGCCACCCAAGGTTGATGATGTGGCCCGTAACTGGGCATACCGGCGTTGGGGTGTTTACGGCCTCATAGCGTGGACCATCCTCAATGCCGCTTTTTTCATATTCTATAACTGGGACAAGGTGAGCAAGTTGCCAGCTGTTCCATACCTCGTAGACATTGTCACCCGCTGGGAAGTCCCCAAAGCCGATCCAGGCCGCTTTGCCGTCATGGTGGCGCGCTTAGAGAACGATGCGAACCGCGAACACGAGCAACTGATCGTCCAAGCGCTCACAGAGTTCGAAGGCATTCAGGTGCTCCGGCTCGACCGGAGTATTCGCCTGAATGGCCCGGTCCCAGAGGAAGGGGAAAGGCGGGGACATGTCGACGCTCGCCGGTACTTGGAGCAGAGTGGAGCTTCTGTAATCATTTGGGGAACAATTGTATCTCAAGGCCACAGGACGATTCCCAAGCTCTACTGGACCGTCCCGCACTTGGAGGGCCGCAAGCCAAGACGTTACGATGCTCCTCGACCCGAGGATCAGCTTCGTCTTCCGGGAGAGTTCTGGTCCGATCTTTCAGAGGTGCTGCAGCTATTGGTGGCCGCGCACCATGCGGAGTTCGCTGCTGAAGGAGGACGTTACGTTGCCGACCGACTGCCCCGCTTCATCGCCCGGGTGCGAACTCTGCTCGAGGTAAGTCAGGGTCGCCCCGGTTGGGACGCGGACGCACGGGGCACCGCCCACGTGAGCCTCGCCCACGCCCTCGTGGTCCTTGGGGATCAAGGCGGCAAGAGTAAAGCTCTGGAAGAGGCCGTGGTGGCCTGTCGTGAGGCGCTCAAACAATATACCCGTGACCGAGTGCCTCTGAAGTGGGCCGAAACTCAAAATTACCTTGGTATTGCGCTTCTGATCCGCGGGAGACGGGACGGCGGCACCAACCGCCTCGAAGAGGCTGTAGTGGCGTTCCGAGAGGTGCTTAAAGAGTATACCCGAGATCGGTTGCCGTTCCACTGGGCCACGACGCAAAATAACCTCGCCAAAGCCCTCTTGACCTTGGGGGAGCGGGAGAGCGGAACTTGCCGCCTCGAAGAGGCCGTGGTAGCGTACCGCGAGGCACTCAAGGAGTACGCGCGATTCAGGGTGCCTCTCCAGTGGGCCACTGCCACGAGCAATCTTGGTCTAGCGCTCGCGCGGCTCGGAGAGAGGGAAAGTGGAACTGAGCGCCTCGAAGAGGCTGTCGCCGCTTACCGCGAGGCACTCAAGGAGCGTACTCAAGAGAAGGTGCCGCTCGAGTGGGGTGCAACTACCAACAATCTTGGTCTAGCGCTCGCGCGGCTCGGAGAGAGGGAAAGTGGAACTAAGCGCCTCGAAGAGGCTGTCGCCGCTTACCGCGAGGCGCTCAAGGAGCTGACGCGTGATCGGGTGCCGCTCGACTGGGCCATGACCCAAAACAACCTCGGAAATGCGCTCAGGAAGCTCGGAGAGCGAGAGAGCAGAACCGAGCGCCTCGAAGAGGCAGTGGCCGTGTGCCGCGAGGCACTGAAGGAGCGGACCCGTGATCGGGTACCGCTCGACTGGGCCGCGACGCAAAGCAATCTAGGCAATTGCCTCTTACGCCTTGGGGAGCGGGAAAGCGGGAATGCCCTTCTCGAAGAGGCTGTGGTGATCTTTCGAGAGTCGCTCAAAGAATATACCAGAGACCGGGTGCCCCTCCGCTGGGCCGCGGCGCAAAACGATCTCGGTAATGCACTCAACAGCCTCGGGAATCGGCAGAGGGGAACCGCTCGACTCGAAGAGGCTGTGGCGGCCTGCCGCGAGGCATTGAAGGAGCGTACCCGAGACCGGGTGCCGCTCGACTGGGCTGAGACGCAATACAACCTCGGCAACGTATTCTTGACCTTGGGTAAGCGGGAGAGCGGCACTGCGCGACTTGAAGAGGCGGTCGTTGCCTACCGCGAGGCACTCAAGGAGCGTACGCGAGAGCGGGTGCCGCTCGACTGGGCCACGACCCAAAGCAACTTGGGCAATGCGCTGCTGGTCCTTGGCGAACGCCAAGACGGAATTAGGCTCCTCAAAGAGGCGGTCGCGGCGCACAAGGCAGCCATCGATGTGTTCGAGTCTTCGCGGGCCACCCATTACATGCATATGGCTAGGGCCAACCTGGAGCGCGCCGAATCGCTGCTACAGCAACGGAGAAACCAACAAAGCCGGTAATGAAGTCGTTCCTCCGCTGTGATTACTTTTGCGGAATCCTATGCGGCCCCGAGTGTTGGGTGCCACTGACCTCACCCTGCGCCCCGAGGGGTCAGGTCAGTGTTGTAATGGAGAAGTCAGCAACGCACTGACCTGGGAACCAGGTCAGTGGCACCCATGCCTTCTCGTAGGTTCTGATAATTATTCCTGTCCAAGTTCCAAAACTACACACTCATTGTGAAGGTGCGATGAATCTTTCTCCACTCCTCAAGTTTAATCTTCGGTACTATCGACGGCATCTGCTTCTGTCAGTGCTCTGCCTGCTCGGGATCGCTCTCGGGGTGGGCATTGTGGTCTCAGTGGAGCTGATAAACGACTCCGCGCTTTCTTCGTTCGCCGCGTCGGTGGATTTCCTTTCCGGCAAAGCCTCTCACAGCATTGTCTCCTCGTACGGCCACATAGACGAACGAGCCTTCGCAGACGTGTGGAAGCACCCGCTTGTGAAAGCCGCGTCCCCCATGATCGAAGTGATGGCCACCACACTGGAAACGGGAAACGAGCCGATTCGGTTTCTCGGATTGGACCCGTTTCTGGACGCTCCGTTTCGCGAACTCACCCCAGGAGGCAGGGACCGGGCTGCAATCACTGCGTTTCTCCGGACCGAGCCTGCGTCCGTTTACCTATCGGCAGATCTTATGTCCGGCCATGGGCTCAAGCCCGGAGACACCATTACCGTGCTCACCGCGGGTGTTGAGAAAAAGGTACGCATACTGGGAGCACTGCCCGGGTCGGACCAATTCGGGATGGGAGAATCCTTGGCAGTGATGGATATCGCCGTCGCGCAGGAGGTCTTTGACCGCCGCGGGCAGCTCGACCGTATAGACGTGATGGTCCCGGAACAGAGCGAACGTCTCACGAGCGAGCTCCCGTCAGGCCTCCAGCTCACGGATCGTGCCGATCGCAGGGCTACGCTCAAGTCTATGCTGTATTCTTTTCAGCTCAATCTTGCGGCCATGAGCTTGCTCGCTTTGTTCGTCGGAATATTCCTTATTTACAATTTTTCCATGTTTTCGGTCCTCAACCGTCGAGAAGACATGTCACTTCTGTTGACGCTGGGCTCGGCCAGAGGCGACCTCGTGAAGGCGTTCATCCTGGAAAGCCTGCTCCTGGGAACGGTGGGGAGCCTCATCGGGGTCGGGCTGGGTTTCCTGATTGCCTGGGCGAGCATGGAAAAGGTCTCATCGACCATATCCGAGCTTTACTTTTACGTGCGGGCCGAAAAGGTGCGCCTGACGTGGCCGGTGATCCTGAGCGGCTTCGGTGTGGGCTTTTTCGCTACCTTTGTGGGCGCGGCGCTGCCTTCCTTCGAGGTGGCGGTCACACCCCCTATTCTGGGAATGAAAAGGCGTACTATCGAAGACAAGGCTCATGCGCTCAAAGGGCTCCTTTTTGTGCTTGGGCTTATCTTCTTCGGTGGAGCGTTCGTCACTTGGTGGGCAGCTCGGTTTTCCATGTTTTGGGGATGGATCTCCGCATTCTGCATGACTCTGGCTTTCGCTATGTTCACTCCGCCGCTTATATCGCCGCTCACGCACTACGCAGGCTTATGGTTCAAGAAGGTCTTCCGATCACTCGAAGCATTCATGGCTGCCCGAACCATCCGAGCTTCTCTGAGCCGCACGAGCATCGCAGTGGCCGCGCTCGCGGTGGCGCTCGCGGTAACAATCGGTGTGGACAGCATGATCCACAGCTTCCGTGAATCAGTGAAACACTGGCTGGAAGGCGCTCTCCAGGGAGATCTGTACATTTCGCCCGCGACCACCAAGTGGGCTCACCCACTCCCCGAAGCGCTCATCGAGCAGTTGCAAAAGGATCCCGAAGTGGCAGCCCTGGAACGATACTCCACGTACGGTATTACCCTAAACGGCCGACCCGCGAGGCTCAGGGTGATCGATGCGCCCGTGCTCAAGGATTACTCGCAATTTACCTTTCTCAAGGGAAAAGAAGCCGCGTGGGAAAAGATGATTCAGGGCGGGGTCTTTATTTCGGAATCGCTGGGCTACCACCGGGGCTTGAATGTTGGGGACTCCGTGTCGCTTCAGACGCCTCAGGGACCTCGGTCGTTTCCCGTGGTCGCGGTCACCAGGGACTACTCATCCGACCAGGGAACCGTTCAGATGGATCGAACCGTGTATGAGAACATCTGGCACGACAACAAGGTGCAGTCCGTAGCATTGTTCCTTAAGCCCGGCGCGTCCATTGAGAAGGCCCGTCGGTCAATTGTCGAACGATTTTCGGGCCTGGACAAGACTGTCGTGTCAAACGTCAAGATGCGGGAAGACATTCTGGTCATATTTGATAAGACCTTTGCGACGACTGCTACCTTGAAAGGGGTTTCCCTTCTGGTTGCGTTGTTAGGGGTGGCAACCGCACTCATGGCAATCCTGATCGAGCGGTCCAACGAAATGACCGTTCTAGGATATCTGGGCATGACCCCACGAGAGCTGGGCTGGATCAACGTGTACCAGGCCCTCATTATGGGCGCGCTCGCATTTCTGATTGCGGCAGCATGTGGCATGTTTCTTATTTACATTATCGTGCACGCGATCAACTATCGCTCTTTTGGCTGGTCCGTGGACATCTATTTCAATCATTGGATCTTTGCAAAGACCTTTTTGTTAACCATGATTGCGTGTCTGGCATCATCGATCTACCCGACGTATCGCCTGATAAACTCTCAGGTAGGGCGGTTGTTGAAGGAGGAATAGGAAGGAGTACCAACATGACGATCTTGCCGAAGAAGACCCTCCAGGAGCTATTGATCAAGTGCTGGATGACCCACGACGGGATGTGGTTCTACCACTGCCTGCAAGAATGCGGCATAGACACCGCGAACAAACTGAACAAGGCGGCAATCAAATCGCTGGCTCCCTTGGAGATCGACAGAGTGCGCAAAGCGTATCAACTTGGACCTGTCGAGAATTTTGCCGACGTCAAGAAGTTGATCGATAGTGCGTTCGAGGTCCTGAAAGGGGATTTTATGCAATTCCGCTATTCGTTTCCCTCGGAAAACGTCATGCGCTGGGAAATGGATCAATGCTTTGCATACGAAGGGATGAAGCGTTTTGGTGTGGCAGATACGTATCAATGCGGCGTTTTGTACCGGGTCTGTTGTTGGATCGAGCACGCTGGAGTCCGTTTCACCGTGAATCCGCCGGTCGAAGGCTGTTTGATGCATATCAACGGCAAGTGCGAGGGTGAGATCAGGTTTTCCCTTTGATCATCTCGGTATCGGAGCGGTTGCGAACCCGCTCTTTAACGTATTTCCGCAGCATCTTTCCGATGATCCCTCGATAGGGCACCTCATCCACGATTCGCCAGTGCTCGCCCGGGGGATCGTTCTTGTCCGGAGTTATCCAAAAGCGTGCTTCGTGACGTTTCTGCGGTAACCATTCCTCGAAGAATCGATTCACCCCAAGTGCTGGTGGATAGCCTGCTTCTACTAGGAACTCGTTGAAGCGATAGTATGAAACCCAGGGCCACTCTGCGCAGATTTCTTGAGGGCGCACCCCCTGCTTCACGAGCCTTTCCGCGGCCTGCCAGCTTGCTTCGTCATCCGCGAGCAATCCTCTGGTCCAAGCCGCGCTCAAAACCAGCATGATGAGGGAAAAGGCAATAGCCGACTTCGCAAATCGAGCCATCCGCGGTTGAAGAGCCCTTCCTGCGACAATTAGAGTGAAGGGAAGCAGAGGTAACAGGTATGCGTCGCCAATTTGAAAGAAGAGTAAAACTTCAAAAAAGAAGAACGCAGTAACAAAATCGAGAAGCCTTTGAGGCGCAGAAATCCTCCTTCTCTGTTCGCTGGAGAGGTACCTGGATATGAAAAGATATCCGTAAAGGACTCCCCCTGATATGGTGATCGCGGAGAGGAAGAAACGGCCGACTGACCCGAATCCTTCTATGCTTCCGAAATACCACGGCACGTAAGGAATCATGTGGGCCATCGCGCCAAAAAAGGGCCCGATCAACATACCGAAAGCCACATAGAGAGCCAAGCCGACAACGATAGCCACGCGGATACCTGCATGAAGTCTGTCCCAGGAGGACGCTCTGTTTTCCGGACCGCCTACGCTTGCGCGAAACCCGGACAAGACCCGCACAAAGACAATCGGAACGAGTGGAAGCGAAAATAGGGCCATGTATTGAAGTATGACGGTCGGCCTCCAAAATATGCTGCCCGCCATGTGAGCCACGTCAGCAAAATAGCCGGCCTGATTTTCCATTGAATACGTGGCAGCCCAATTGGGTGAGAAGTATCCCGCTTGGAGCTGCCACGCAGCCGCGATCGTGGGAAGGACCAGGCCGGCAAGAACCTCTTTACGCAGTGGTCGCAATTCACGCGATGTGAGGGTTGCAACCAGAACTCCGGGAACCAGCACCAAACAGAACTGCCTTGTCAAAATGGCCGCGGCTCCCACAACGGAGCCTAATAATATGAGACCAAAACTGCCCAGCCTCACCCCACGAGTATAGAGCAGAAGCGACATTACGAAGAGCGTCAGCGCGGGTACATCCGTCATGAAAGAGAAGCTGAGGCGGAATACCAATGGACTGGAGAGGAGCACGAGTGTGAGCACGCTCGCGGTGGATCGGTCCAGATCATGTTCCCGAGCAAGTTGATAGAATGCGAGCAGTCCGAGAAAGGACAGCACCAGTGTGGACAGCCTCAAGCTGGAGAGCGCATAACCGAACACGGAACTAAACATCCCGCCCCAGTAGGCCTGAAACGGCATGTTTGCCGACAACCAATCGTGTAGCTTGTATTCACCGGTCTCGAGAAGGTGCCGAACCGTAAGCGCATAGGCCCAGTCGTCGAGCATTGCGGTTTCGCGCAAAGGATTAACCCAGACGACTGCCCCAGCGAACAGCGCGGTAACAAGCCAAAGCCAATTATGTTCTCTGTTGGCCGGGGGCCCCATGTCCAGCAGGTTCAAAGAGGCCAAGGCGAATGCCTTCGGTTTTGTTCGCGCCGCGTCAGGCTACTTCGTGAATTCGGGTGCGAAGCCGCGGCGCAACGTGTTTTCGCTGATACTTCGAGGGTGCATGAACTGCAACAGGTAATCAGGCCCCCCGGCCTTGGATCCGACCCCTGACATTCCAAAGCCGCCAAATGGCTGCCGTCCGACGAGCGCGCCGGTTATGCCCCTGTTTATATACAGGTTTCCCACTCGGATTTCACGACATGCTTGGCGAATATGACTCGGGCTTCTCGAAAAAATGCCGCCGGTCAGTGCATACGGCGTGTGGTTCGCCAGCTCAATTGCCGCGTCGATATCCGGAGCTTTCATGAGAGCCACCATAGGCCCGAAGATTTCTTCCTGGGCCGTATGGGAATCGGGGTCAAGATCCGTGACGAGAACAGGCCCCACAAAATATCCCGGGCCCGCGACCTCGCGGGCAAGCAACATCCGGCCTTCGGTTTTGGCTCGTTCAATAGCCTTTTGTATTTTGTCAAACGCGGCTTCATCCACAACAGGTCCCAAAGCGTTCTCCGGGTTTTCAGGAGGGCCTATGTGGAGGCTTTCCATCGCATCCCTCAGCCTGCCCGCGAATTCCTCGAACCGCTCGCCAACCACGATAACCCGCGAGCAGGCCGAACATTTCTGTCCCTGGAAGCTCAGGGCCGATTGCAGGACTCCTTTGACGGCTTCATCCAGGTCCGCGGTCTCATCAACGATAATCGCATTCTTTCCGCCCATTTCAGCGATGACCCGCTTGACGTTCCGTTGACCGGCGCGGGTTTCCGCTGCCAGTTGGACGATCCTGAGCCCCACATCCTTTGACCCCGTGAAGGCCACGAAATCGATCCCAGGATGCGAGACCAGAGCTTCCCCTATCTCATGTCCCGGGCCCGGCAGGAACTGGAGAATGCCGTCTGGCAGGCCCGCGCGTCGGAATGCCTCCACTAGTTGCCAACCGATGACCGGGGCAAGACCCGAAGGCTTGAAGATTACGCAATTTCCCGCAACAAGCGCGGCAGAAACCATGCCGATAGGTATAGCCAGAGGAAAATTCCAGGGCGAAATCACCACGCCCACACCCTGGGGCTCATAGAAATAGAGATTCTCTTCACCCGGGTACGACCCCAGCTTCTTCGTTGACCCGAGCCCGATCATTTCGGCCGCGTAGAATCGCAGGTAGTCGATTGCTTCAGCCACGTCCCCGTCAGCTTCCCGCCAAGTCTTGCCGACCTCGTACACTTCCAGCGCCATGAGATCGAAACGTCGCGCAGCCATCTCTCGGGCGGCCTCGATCAGGTACGAAGCCCTGTCTTCCGGTTCGGTCCTGCGCCAGAGCTCCCAGGAACTGCGTGCTCGCTCAACAACCTTCTCTACGTCCGAGCGGCTCGCAGAGCTCACAGTGCCCACTACTTCATCCGGAGCCGCGGGGTTGCGCGAAAGGATCTCATTCTTCGTCCAGACCTCTTCGCCGCCCACAAAGAGAGGGCATTTCGCTGGGAATAGAGCTTTCACCCTTTTCAAAGCTGCGGTCATAGCTTGGCGATTCTCGCTGCGAGAAAAGTCCGTTGGCGGTTCGTTCGCGAATCCTTCATGCGGAGGGGTTTCCTGAGCTTCTCCCGCTTGTGGCGCCGGCGGCTTCATGAGTTCGTCAAACGAGGTCTTCTCGACAAAGGATTTCCTCAGAAATGACTCGTTGGACGTATTTTCCAGCAGCCTTCTGATCAGGTACCCCATCCCCGGAATGAGCTCGCCAAGAGCCGCATAGACACGCACGCGGTAACCCATCCTCTGCAAAGCTTTCCTCACGGGCTCTGCCATCCCGTAGATCACTTGGAATTCTAGGGATTCGTGGGGCAGACCTAGCGACTCAGCTACAGCGATGGCACAACTGATGCTCCTTACGTTGTGCGTCGCGAACGTGGGCCGCACCGCGTCGGTATTTTCCAGCAAAATCCGCGTGAGGTTCTCAAAGCTCAGGTCGGTCTCTTCCTTGGTGCCAAAGACCGGGATCGTCCACCCTCGCTGGCGATTCACGACGGTTTCGTAATCCCAGTACGCTCCTTTGACCAGACGAATAGTGACGCGGCGCTGATTCCGACGGGCCCATTGAATGATCCCCATGAGATCGTCCGTCGCGTCCTTGAGATAAGTCTGAAGCGCCAGGCCGATGAATGCGGACTTCTGACGCTCTTCCACGACGCGCTTAAACAGCGCTATGGTGAGATCCTTCAGCTCATAGTGCTCCATGTCCACTGTTATGGATGCCCCAGCACTCTCGCCTGCTTCCATAACAGGCTGCAAGTTGCGGGCAGTCTTTTCGATTGAGCCGTCCCAGTCTATGGGATCGAGCTGGGAATAGAAAGACGACACCTTTAGGGAAAGGTCGAGCCGCGGTATGCGGCCTTGATCGTCCTTATCCAAAACAGGGTTTTCGGGCCACGCATCCACTCGCGGGGCAAGAGTACCGATGAGATCCTGGTATCTGTCAACGAACTGCTGGGCCTCCTTCTCGCTCACGACCTTCTCTCCGAGCAGATCCAAACTGAATGCAAAGCCATCGGCGCGGAGCCTGTCCAGCGCGTCCCACGCGTCGTGCGCGTCGCGGCCTGCGATGAACTGCCCGGCGATGGACTCCACCCCTGTCCTGATCACAGGCCCGGCCAAGCCGGTGTATCCTGAAAGCCTCAGAATGCGGTCTAAGCCTTGTGTGAGCACCGCGGAGCTTGTGCGGGCTTCTTCCAGGTATTCTCTCAAGAGGGCTGGGACTAGAGAATCCGACCTCAGGCACGGAAGAACGTCTATGAACCGGAAGAGCTGCACTTTGAACACTTCGTCGCGCATGGCCCACTCTAAGAGCCGGCCGCGCCACCTACTCATCCGAAAGAGTGACGGCGCCTCTTGGCCGATCAGGGAATAGATCTGCGCGCCGTGTCTCCTGATTTCATCTTCTCGACTTGTGTCGTGCGCCATGAACCCGCGTCTCCCGCAACCCTAATTGATGGTGTTCCGAAGGTTAACCACAGGACGCGGAAACCATTGTACCCCTTTCAAATCACATTCGTACAAAAAATCTTCGCATTAAACACTTCTGGTCGGGTCCACGTACGTAATGACTCAATTACAAGAGGCCAACGACTGTCATTGCGAGTCTCGCGGGACGCGGGACGAAGCAATCTCTAACCTTCAGAAGAGAGAATTGCTTTGTCCTGCGATCGAGTCCGGGGCCCTCGCAATGACACGTTAGATGCACTTGATTGCCACATGTTACTTAATCATTGCACCCAGATGAATTTTTTCCTGGATCTTGGCTTCGGATTGCTGGACAATGCGGCACGGCCCTTGTACCGATTCGCTGTCCGATCACAAGAGTAGGCAGGTTACCGGTGCGCGTCTGGAGCATCAACAGGCCGTGCTGTTTCCGCAACGCAGTCAAAACGCCACAAGCTCTATAGAGGAGGGAGACAATGCCGCACAGCAGAAAGCGCATCATTGGATTGGCCGTCTGTCTGACAATGGGACTCCTTTTCGCAATGGCGTCCCCAAGCTTTTCCGCAGAGAAACCGATTAAGATCGGGATTATCGACTGCTACACGGGAGCAGCCGCGGCATATGCCAAGCCCGCGCTGCTTGCGTGGCAAATGGTGATCGAAGAAATCAACGCAAAAGGAGGCATCAAAGGCCGGAAGATTGAGATCTTGACCAGAGATGACAAGTTCAAGCCCGATGAAGCGCTTTCGCACGCGAAGGAACTCATACTCAAAGAGAATGTGGATTTTCTCGCAGGCACCATCAATAGTGCGTCCGCGCTTGCGGTGTCGGAATTCGCGAAGCAAAAGAAGAAGATCTTTATGGTCCATGTGTCACGAAGCGACCGCATCACGGGCGAAAAGGGCCATCGGTACGTGTTCCGCGGGTGCCCGGCCGCTGACATTGAAGGTCTGGCAGGCGGAGAGTACGCGGCAAAGCTGCCTTTCAAGAAATGGTACATCCTGGGTGAAGACTACGAATACGGGCATTCCATCGCGGATAACTTCTGGAAGGGCCTCAAGAAGAATAAGCCCGAGGTGGAAAAAGTAGGAGAAGCCTGGACCAAGTTAGGCGAGACCGACTACACCCCGTACATGACCGCGCTGAGCGCGAAGGCCCCGGAAGCCGTGTACATTGCATTCGGCGCGTCCGGTCTGCTCGCTTTCACTCGGCAGGCGAAGGTATTCGGATTGGTGGAGAAATTCCCGCTCTTCGCGTTCGCACTGGCGGACTCAACCACCCCCATGGTCCTGAAACAAGACATGCCTGAAGGAATGTACGGCGCGTCCAATTATTTGTGGTACTACCCTGCCACACCTGCCAATAAGGCGTTCGTCGCCAAGTTTGCGGAATACTCGAAGAAAGCCGGGGCGCCGACGGATTATCCGTCGGGCGTGGGCGTGTTCGCAGGCTACTGCTGCGCTCGTTTCCTGGGTGATGCAATGGCCAAGGCAGGAACCGCGGAAACCGAGAAAGTGGTGGCTGCGCTGGAAGGGCTCGCGATCGACACCCCCATCGGCAAGATCACCATGCGGGCCTGTGACCATCAAGCGGAGACACCCTCTTTCTGGGGAAAGATCGTCAAGGTGGAAGGATTTCCATTTCCTGTAATCAAAGACGTTGTCGAGACCGCGCCGGGCAAGACCATGCCGTCGTGTGAAGAGGTCATGGAGGCCCGCAAAAAGGCCAAGTAGGAACGGTTGTAGAGCTTGGGGGCATTTGAAGTAGTTGTAGGCGAAGTCCTTCAAATCCCCCCAGCCCGCCTTTTCTAAAGGGAGATACGGGGCATAGCGCTAGCGTGAAGTGACTGTGTTCTTTCATTCGTCATTCCGGCGGAAGCCGGAATCCAGTTTTTTCAATATGTTCTGGATCCCGGATCCAGTCCGGGATGACGGGATTGTCCTTAGTCAACTATGTGAAATCACAACGGCCGAGCCCTTAAGTTAGCGCCTATGGGGATACAGGGGGTTTCTGAGTCTTTCTCTACGCGACGGGTTCAAGGCTCTCTTGTTAAATTTACGAGGCGATAAGCTATGGATTTTGATCCGTCTGTCCTTGTAGGACAGTTTCTCAGCGGGCTCTGTCGAGGAATGGTCCTTTTTGTCATGGCTTCGGGCCTTACGTTGGTCTTCGGGGTCATGCGAGTGATCAACTTCGCGCATGGCTCTTTTTACATGCTGGCCGCGTATCTGGCTTTCTCGTTGACTCAAGTCCTTCAGGCAACCGGCTGGGGGTTCTGGGTTGCGCTGGTTGTAGTGCCTCTGGCGACCGCTGCGGTGGGAGGTTTTGTTGAGGTAGTGCTTCTCCGCCGCATTTATGCTAAGGAACACCTGCTCCAGATTCTTCTCACGTACGCGCTCATATTCGTATTCAATGACACGATAAAACTCTTGTGGGGAGCAGAGATGAGAATCGTCTCCCTGCCCACCCAATTGGCCGGATCCGTATCTCTGCTCGGACAGTCATTCCCGGTATATTACGTGTTCATAATTGCCGCGGGTCTCGCCGTAGCAGTAGGACTGTGGCTCTTGCTGCACGTTACGAGGCTGGGCAAGCTCATGAGGGCTTCATCCGAGCGCTGGGAAATTGTTGAATTGCTCGGATACAATGTTAGCGCGGTGTTTACAGTAGTCTTTATGATCGCCACCGGGCTCGCGGGTCTTGCGGGCGTGGTGATCTCTCCAACGATTCGGCTCGCCCTGGGGATGGACATTCTCATCATTATTGAGTGCTTTCTCGTGGTGATCATTGGAGGCCTGGGCAACGTCTGGGGAGCTCTGTTGGCCGCGCTAATCACCGGGCAGCTTTATGCATTCGGCATACTTGTTCTGGAGAAATATGCGATGGCGTTCTTGTTTATCCTTGCCGGGGGAATCATCATTTTCCGGCCCTCCGGGCTCCTGGGAAAGACGGTCAGGTAGTGGAGACGACCCGCATGGAACTTTCAGGAAAATGGAAAGCCTTAACCGGTCTGATCGCCCTGTCCGCGCTTGCTGTTTTGCCGTTTTACTTGCAGGAACGCTACTCCCAGTATGAAGTGTACCTGGCCACTAAAATTGTGGTCTGGGTGCTCTTTGCCATGAGCTTTAATCTCGTGCTCGGATACGGCGGAATGATGTCTTTCGGCCATGCGGCTTTTTTTGGAGCCGCAGCGTACACGTGTGCTCTCCTGATGGTGAAAGGTAAATGGCCGAGTATTCCTGCTTATCTGATAGCCCCGTTTGTGGCCGCGCTCATCGGACTCGTTGTGGGATACTTCAGTGTGAGGATCACGGGAGCATTCTATTTTGCGACCTTGACGCTTTCCTTTTCCATGCTTCTTTACATACTAGTGTTTAAGTGGCGGAGCTTCACTTTCGGAGACGACGGCATACAGGGCATACCGGTTCCTGAGCTTATCTCAACACAGGAAAGTTACATCAATTGTTATTTTTTCGCGCTTGTCGTTACCCTCGCGTGTCTATATATTTTGTGGCGGATCGTAAATTCTCCTTTCGGATTGATTCTTAGAACCTTGCGAGAAGATCCCGATCGGGCCGCATTTATCGGCGTGAATGTGAACCGCTATCGATTAGTCGCATTTGTGATTTCAGCGTTTTTTTCCGGGATCGCAGGTGTGTTGTATATGTCCTTAGAGGCATCTTTGGCCCCGGACATCTTGTTCTGGAGCTCTTCCGGTGAGGTTATTCTGATGGGGCTGGTGGGCGGAATGCATGTATTCCTTGGTCCCGCGGTCGGCGCTACGATCATGGTGTTGCTCAACAGCCTCCTGACCTCATACACACAGCACTGGGGAATGTTCCTGGGCATCACCCTGATTCTTATCGTCTTATTCTTTCCTGAAGGGGTGCTCGGAGTGCTTCGAGAGAAATACCTGGCAGTGGTGAAGAAAAGGTCTGTATAAATGCCGATACTGGAAGTAACAGGACTCAAAAAATCTTTCGGTGGTGTGATGGCTGTTGGCGGCGTGGACCTTGTCGTCGAACAGGGCGGCATGTGCGGCGTGATCGGCCCCAACGGGGCAGGCAAATCGACTCTTTTCAATTCGATCAGCGGATTCTATCCTTGCGACGGGGGGCGAGTGGTCTTCAAAGGCCAAGATATTACCGGGCTTGCTCCGGATCGCATCGTTAAGTTAGGTATGGGGCGTTCCTTCCAAGTAACAAAAATCTTTCCCAAACTGACAGTGTACGAAAATATTCATTCGACAGTGCTATTCACGGCGGGCCGCGGCTGGAGCATGTTGTCCAGCACCAAGTATTTGGCTTGCGAAGCCACTCACGCCGTGCTTGCCATGGTGGATCTGGATGAAAAGTCGGAAGAATTGGCCGGCACGCTCTCCGCGGGGGATCGGAAAAGACTCGAACTTGGGATCGTATTGGCTACAAAGCCGGATCTCATACTGTTGGACGAGCCTACGTGCGGAATGTCGCCCCAGGAAACGGTTGAGACCATCGCGCTCATCAAGAAGATAAACAAGGACGCGGGTACTACTGTTCTATTCACCGAACATAAGATGGATTTTGTCTTTTCTATGGCATCACACATTACGGTCATGAACTTCGGCCTAGTCATTGCCGCGGGCGACCCGGAAACGATTCGCAACGATCCGCGAGCGCTGGATGTATACTTGGGCGAGGGATAATGTTTCTCGACGTCAATTCAATCAATACATTTTATGACGTGTTTCACGCGATTTTCGACGTGTCCCTTTGTCTGGACAAGGGCGAAGTGGTGTGTCTGCTCGGCAGAAACGGAGCGGGAAAGACCACCACGTTGACCAGTATAGTAGGGCTGAAGTCCCCGCGGTCAGGCAGCGTCACGTTGAAAGGGATTCGTATTTCCGGTAAGAGAGCGTATCAAATAGCGCGGATGGGTGTCGGGTATGTGCCGGAGAATCGATGGATCATCAGCGAGCTCACGGTACGGGACAACCTTGAACTGGGCTGCCGCCGGAAGACCGACGCGCAGAGAGCGGTTGCGTTGGAAGGCATGTACGAGCTCTTCCCCAGATTGAAAGAACTTGGTCATCGGGTGGGCGGCACCCTCAGCGGCGGTGAACAACAGATGCTCGCGTTGGCCAGGGCGCTCGTGAGCAAGCCCGAGCTACTGCTGATGGATGAAGTCACCATCGGTCTTGCACCGCTTGTAGTGCAAATGCTCAAGAGCACGATCCTTACACTGAAACAAAATAGAAACACGATTCTGCTGACCGAGCAAAATGCATTGTTCGCGTTGGATGTGAGCGACCGGGTGTACGTCATTGACAAGGGAACAATTGTTTACGACGGAACCGTAGACCAGGTGCGACAAGAACAAACTGTCATGAGCAAATACTTGGGGCTGTAGCGATCCCCTGCGAGTTCTTCCCTCCGGTCCTAATTACAATAATATAGCGTTGCGCAGAAGTGTAAGGTTGTTCGATAGTCACATTCCCAATGACTTCAGTAGGGGCCGGCGTCCCCCGGATCAGGTCCGGGGCAGGCTCTGCCGGCTCGAGCTGCTTGATTTTTTTGAGAAAAATGTGCCGGCACGGAGGCCGGCACCTACCAAAGCCTAAACCGCAATCGAACATTATTTCTGACACTTGCTATACGCTTATACTAACAAGACACTGCTGGACGAACCAGCAGTGGCACCCACATTCAATGCGAACCCAAAGAACTTGATGAAACAGCCGGAGGCATTTGCCTCCGGCTGTCTTTACGTGTTGCTCTTGTCTCCAAGAGCGCCGATGTCGGCGCTTAGAACACCACCAGCGGTCGGCCCGCCACTTGGAGAGACAGGAAGTTCAAGAAGAAGAACCCGAAGAACACCACGTTGGCAAGCAGCATGATGGTTGACCAGATCCCACCCCGCGCGGCTTCGGGAAGTTGACGGTTCAGATAGATAAGCACGAGCGGGTAGATAATGGATGCAAGGTTGGCCATGTTCGCCGAGACTTGCAGCAACTTGGTCGGAAGCGCCAGATGGATGATGATGCCGATCGCGACGATCAGGATCACTGCCATGAGATAATAGAACTTGCGCGGGTCGCCCGCGATCCAATTGCGCAGCCCGGGGCTGACCGCGATGGCGGAATCCGCGGTGTTGCGAATCATCATCTCCAAGAGGGTCGTCTGGGTCTTCCACAGGATCAACGATCCAAGGAACAGGATGAAGGGGAAGAGCCAGGCTGCTCGCTTGGCCAACTCCATCGCAGCGTAAACAGGCATGTTCGCTACGGTAGGCTCTGCAGCCCCGGGCGTGACCGCAAGAGCAACGACGAGCATGCTGGGGATGAACATGCCTATCATTGCTCCCACAAAGAAGACCGCCCACTGATCGATGATCAGATAGCGGAACCAGCGCTTCCATGTCGCCCTGTTCTGCGCCGTATCTGTGAAGCTACACCCCGAGGGGAGCACGTCCACTTTCGTGCCGCCGACGATGCCGGAGTAAAAGCCGCATCGATGGCCCATGGCGTACCCGTGGTCACGATAGTAGTTGATCAGCATGAAGTTGAAGCCTGAGGCAAACCCCGTGTACCCCATGATGGAACCGAGGGTCGTGGCATCAATGCCTTTCGGGGGCAGCGCCGGGGTGACGATGCTGGCGAGCATTTCCCCCCACATCTTCCCGGGCGCGAAGATAATGGTCAAGGTGATCAACACCGCCAGGATCAAGAAGACCAGGAACGTGTCAATGGCCTCCATGGTTCGGACGATCTTTTTGCCGAAGAGGTAGATCACGAAGGACAAACACAGCAACAGGATCGCGATGATGCGCACTGTCTGTAGTTGTCCGGGATCCTTCATATTGACAGGTCCGCCAAGAAACAGGGCATAGAGTCCCTGACCTGCCGCGGCCGCCCAGCCACCCCAGATCCACGCCAGGTACATGAGAATCAGAGAGACGGGTACCCAGAAATACAGACCCGGCGGAAACCGATTGAAGCCGACTATGGGCACTTCGCCGGTAGCAAGGGTGTAGCGTGCATTCTCCACGTTGTAGAAGGTCTGGAGCACGGCCGAAATCATCACAAGGAATCCCAGGCCCATAAAACCGTACTTCCCGAATCCCAACGGACCCAGAAGCCACTCGCCACTGCCGATGGACACCCCCAGGGCGATCATGCTCGGTCCCAACACGCACGTGATCAGCTCCTTGCCGCCGATCTTCGGTTTGTTGAAAACCTCTTCCGGAGTCGGCACATCGGTCAGCGGAAGCGGGGGACGACTCACCCCAATTTGGATTGAGGTTTCGTTTTTCGAGTTGCCAGCAGCCGCACTTGCCATAACTCTATCCTCCTTAACCGAAAGTTTGCAGCGTGCCCCATGTTTTGAAGTCTCCGGGATAAATTCCCAGGCAGTCCCCCCAAGACGCTGCCGTTGAATCGTCCAAGAGCCCTCGCAGAGGCACGATTGCCGCCACCTTATGTTGACAAAAGGATTTGACTCCCCTCCCCCTAATCGGGAGCGAGCTTTACAGGGTTAAATGCGGGTTGATAAACGAAAACCTACAGCCCAGGAGAATATATATATGGGAAAATCAGACAGGATTATATTCAAATTCAGGAATTGATCAAGAAAAGGATGAAGGAGCGATTCTCCCTTCTTCCAATGCCTCATGAAGGAACTCGGTTATATGAGCGGCCGTCCAATCCTGACGCCATCGCATCCCGGCATATTGGAGCTGCATCAGACAGCCTGGATTCGAGGTGATCACC
>JBMOME010000312.1:0-37627 GCA_049323095.1 Thermodesulfobacteriota bacterium | reverse complement strand
AGCCCATGCCGCGGCCTGTCAATCCGCACGGCGGTGAACCACCGACCGGAGAGCCGTATGCGGGAGATCCGCACGTACGGTTCGGAGGGGGGAGCGGCCGGGTAACCGGCTGTTCCTACCCCTATCGGGCTGCTAGAGAGGGGTTTCGACTGCTGATTTGAGAACGGTGGCGAGTACCCGACCGGTTGATATCACCAGCGGGATCACGGTCTGGTAGTTCATACGTTTGGGCCCGATCACGCTGATACTGGCCAGCACGGTGTCTTCGGCGCGAATGGGATACGCGACAATAGCGCATGTGGAGATTTCGCTCAGGCCGTGCTCAGCGCCGATGAAGATCTGAACGCCCCGGGCCTCAAGGGTTTTGTCAAGTATTTTCAAAAGGTTCGACTTCTCCTCGAACGTGACGAGCAGGGCCCTGAGCTGCTCCACATCGGCGAATTCCGGTTCCGCAAGAATGTTGGTTTGGCCCTCTATAAAGACCTCCCGCGCGCCTTCCTGAGAAAGAATGATGTGGCCCAGGCGCAGCGCCTTGGTCAGCATCGCGTCCATCAGAGTCTTTTCTTTGAGAAGCTCCCGTTCCACACGCTCCCGAGCCTGGCTGAGGTCCAGATTCTTGAGCATGTCATTGATCATGCGGCTGTATCGTTCCAGAGTTTCCTGACTGAGGCCGTCCTCGTCGAAGATCATCTTGTTTTGAACATAGCCGGCCGAAGAAACCAGCACCACGACAATGCGATCATCAGAAACTTTGATAAATTCAATGCTCTTGAAGGTTTGCTCGCGAGGGGCGGTTCCTGTGACTACTCCGGCCTTCCTGGAAAGCTCAGCCAGAACGGACGACGAGTGACGCAGCACGTTTCTCACGTCCACGCCCCCCTCTCTGATTAGAGCCTCTATATCGGGCCGATTATCTTGAGGGTTGAGTCGTCCTGCACGCAACATCGCGTCCACGAAGAACCGATACCCTTTGTCCGTGGGTACTCTCCCCGCGCTTATGTGGGGCTGGCTAATATACCCTGTCTCCGCTAGCTCGCTCATGATGTTGCGAACTGTGGCTGCCGACAGACCGATCTCCTTCTTCTTTGAGACAGTCCGCGATCCCACAGGCTCGCCCGTAGCAATGTATTCCGAGACGATAACCTTGAGTATGGTGGAGGTTCGAGCTTCAAGCTGATTCATCAGCCGCTTCCTTCAAATCCACTCCTGACCTGATGGTTCGCTGAACACATTAATCATGGGCTCGTTGCCCGTCAAGAGAAACCTGTGAACGCCCGTAACAGCTCAACGCAGGGCTTTCAGATGGCTCGCGAAAGACTTGTAGGTCCCTTTGGGAGCCGCAATTAAGGGGCCGTCCACCCGCGACCCGTCCAGGTAATCGCCCACGTGAAATCGTTTGCCGTCCAGGAATCGGATTTCGCCGCCCGCTGCTTCCAGGATGATACTCCCCGCGGCCAAATCGCGTACGTTGACGTTCTTCAAGATGCAGGCGTCAGCCGCGCCCCTGGCCACATAGGCCATATGACCCGCGGATGAGCCGAAATTCCTGATTTTGCCGGGAAAATCACTGGTGAAATCCTGATGGAATCGGGAATACACCAGGATAAGACTTTCATTATCTATGGTGGATTTCTCCCGCACTCGAATCGGTTTGTCGTTCAGGAGCGCTTCCCGTTGCGCATACGCAGAATAAAGCTCTCCGGTGACGGGAAGGTACAGAAAGCCCAGCACCGGCCAAAAAAGCTCGAAGAGGGCCGCGCTGATCCCCCACACGGGCAGTCCTGCCTGAAAAGACGCAGCGCCATCCAAGGGATCGACTATCCATATGAAACGCGGGCAGTCTTCACTGGCCACCTGCTCGGCATTGAGTTCTCGCAGGAATGAGTGCCCCTCAAAACTGCCCCTGATTTTGGAGGAAATCAGCGCCCAGGCGGCATTGTCCGCCTCAGTCACGAGCTCGTCGTCGAATTTGAGACCCGGGTTCCCGTGGCCGTACAGCTCCATAAGCAGAGCGCCGCTCTTGCGCAAGGTATTCTCCACGAATTCCTTGAGGGTCCGGAGTTCAGGTTCGGTCAGGGATCTGGCGTCATCTTTCTTCATGGTGTTCTCCATGTTGATAGTACGAAGGGAAACCGGTGGAAAAAGCTAGTAGACCACAGGGGTTCAATAGCCCATACTTGAAATGAACCGGTATCGAGTTGCCGCTCGCAGTCGGCGCTGTCCGAACGCCGAAGCCGCTCCCGGGCAGATCCATGATCAGGCACTCGCGTTCACGGTCGTCACGTGTGGAGAGGGGTAATCGAAAGTGGAGGTGTACGGGGACGCGTGGCTGCACTGTGGGGTGGTTCCGAGTCTTAAAGCATTGGCGCATACTGTAAGTTCACAGGAGCCGGCATGTCAAGATCCGGAAACGGACGGAGGACTCCTGCCCTTTTGAGGGGTTGGCGGCCCAGTGTCCCGGGACGTGAGACGAACCAATCCCGGCGCGGGCTTTTCACTTGACATGAACAGGAGGGCGGGCTAATATCATTCATTTAACACGGGAAACGTGCATTCTTCAGGAGGTTTTGCTCCTTATGCCTGTAACAATCCGTCTGGCTCGATACGGAGCCAAAAAGAAACCTATTTACCGAATCGTAGCATCGGATTCCCGCTCCCCAAGGGATGGCCGGTTCCTTGATTCACTGGGAACATACGATCCCTCCAACAAGGTCAGTGGCGTGGATCTGAACGTGGAGAGGATTCAGGCCTGGATCTCCAAAGGAGCTCAAGTTTCCGATACCGTCAGGAAGCTCTTGAAGCAGTCTGTCCGCAGCGCAACCTCTGAACAGTAGACCCTTGCTCGGCCGGCAGTTCGCGACTCCATCGGACCTGCCTTCCAGAAAGAGAGGGACGGATGAAGGAGCTCATCGAGTACATCGCTAAGGCGCTGGTGGATCATCCTGAAGAAGTAACCGTTTCTGAAGTGGAAGGCGAAATTACCTCTGTCCTCGAGCTCAAGGTGGCAAAGTCGGACCTCGGGAAAGTGATCGGCAAGCAGGGACGCACCGCACGGGCCATGCGCACCATATTGAGCGCGGCGTCAACCAAGATAAGGAAGCGAGCCGTGCTGGAAATCCTGGAATGAGGTGCGGTCCGATATCAAGCGGATCGCCCATGAGCCGATTCCTTTCAGGTTGCCGCTGAGGATGCGCTCGAAGAGACTGGTAGTCATAGGAGAGGCTGTAAAGCCTTTCGGAATCCGGGGAGAACTCAAGGTTCATCCGTTCACCGAGTCTTTCGAAGCCTTTGAAAGATCTTCCACCCTGGTCCTCGGTAACGTCCACTATCGAGTGCAGAGCTGCAGGAAACACAAAGGAGCCGCTCTCATATCCTTTGAGGGAATCGATACGCCGGAAAAAGCACGGGAACTGGTGGGCAGTCTGGTGCAAACCGCGCAAGAGAATCTGCCCCCAAAGGAGCATGACGAATATTACTGGTTTGAACTCATCGGCATGAAGGTCCGCACAGTGGACGGCCGGGACCTGGGCACTGTGGCAGACCTGATGCGCACCGGCGCACACGACGTGTTACAGGTGGAAGGCGATTACGGAGAAATCCTCCTGCCGATGATTGAACAGGTCGTGCTGGAAGTGGATACGGAGAAAGGAGAAGTGCTTGTCGACCCACTGGAGGGGTTGATCCCGGATGTATGAGGTGCAAATCCTAACTATTTTCCCGGAGATCTTCGACTCCTTCCTCGGATTCGGCAATCCCGCGAGAGCAATCCAGGCAGGGCTCCTAAAAGTGGAGACTGTGGACCTGAGGCAGTTCACCCAGGATCGTCACCACTCCACGGACGACTATCCGTATGGTGGCGGTACCGGAATGGTGATGAAACCGGAACCCCTGGCCCGAGGGATAGAGCATCTTCGGGAGAATATGGCCAATCCCCGGGTGGTTCTGATGACCCCGCAAGGAAAGCTTTTCAAGCAGACGGATGCTGAAGAACTTGCAACAGCCGACAGTCTGGTCCTTGTGTGCGGGCGGTACGAAGGGATCGACGAGCGAGTTCGGTCCTTTGTTGACGACGAGATTTCAGTGGGCGATTATGTGCTGTCCGGCGGCGAGACCGCGGCCATGGTAGTGATCGACGCGATTTCCCGCTTGATACCAGGCGTCCTGGGCACGGACAGCCGCACGGAAGGCGATTCCTTTTACGACGGGCTGCTCGAATATCCCCAGTACACGAGACCGCGGGAATTCGGAGGCCTTGAAGTTCCATCGGTCCTGCTGGAAGGGGACCACGCGAAGATCAGGCGATGGCGCAAGAAACAGGCGCTTGCCCGAACGCTTGCCCGGCGCCCGGAACTGCTGGCGCAGCGAGCTCTGGACCCTTTGGAGACCGAGCTACTTGAAGAGATCAGATCTGAGACGAGCAACGGAGAATCACAATGAATATCTTGGAACAATTGGAAAAAGAACAAGTCCGTATGGACCTGCCGGCCTTCAGACCCGGTGACACGGTAAAGGTCCATGTGAAAATAGTGGAAGGCGGCCGCGAACGCATTCAGGTCTTCGAAGGCGTGTGCATCGGGCTCAACCGCAAGGGTGCTCGCAGCACCTGCACGGTGCGCAAGATTTCATACGGCATCGGTGTGGAGCGAGTCTTTCCCCTGAACTCCCCGATGATCGATCGGATCCAGCTCGTGACCCAGGGCAAGGTAAGAAGATCCAAGCTCTACTACTTGAGGCAACTCAAAGGCAAGGCTGCAAGGGTCAAAGAGAAGCGCTAGAAGGCAACCACCGTGCCTCGCGGTCGAAGATCCACGCGCGACAACGAAAAGACGGGGCCCGTTATGTGCCCCTCTTGCGCGTTTGAGGAGGAAGCTGCCCGACTCGGAGCTTCACGGATCGCGGGGATCGACGAAGTGGGCAGGGGGCCGCTCGCGGGTCCGGTTGTGGCCGCCGCAGTGGTAATACCCTATGCGAAGCCGATTGCTGAGCTCAATGATTCAAAGATGCTCACTGAAGAGACACGGGAGCGACTCTTCCATATCATCACAGAAAATTGTCTTGCAGTAGGAACGGCCGAAGTTTCACCGGAAGAAATCGATCGGATCAACATCTATCAGGCCACCAGAGTTGCCATGAGCAAGGCGGTCAAGTCAATGTCACCGCCTCCTGATTTCCTCCTTATCGACGGTCCTCTTTCTCTCGACGTCAACATTAGGCAACGATCTATTATTAAAGGCGATCGGCTCTGCTATTCGGTGGCCGCGGCCAGTATCGTAGCCAAAGTAACCCGCGACCGGATTATGATAGACCTCCACGAGCAGTATCCCCAGTACGGATTTGCCTCCCATAAAGGGTATGCTACCAGGGCCCACCTGGCCGCGATCGAGCGCTACGGACCGTGCTCCGCGCATCGAAAATGCTTCCGAGGCGTACGAGAGCACCTGGCGACCCCGCTGTTTGGGGAATGATGTATACCGATGCACGGTCAAAGAAGCGACGTCGGCAATGGTGGGCACCGGTGCAAGGACGAACATGTGGCCGGCAGGGACGCCGGCCCTACCGGACCTTTGCCGGCCCGAGAACGATAGACAATCCCGCGCTTCGCGGGACTGTTCCACCGAGAACAGGATATTTCTTACTTGAAAGCGAACTGGTAATAGTCAAGGTTTTGCACATTCCGGCCCCTCATCGCTTCGCCGCGATAAGACCCCGACCGATGCGGTTCTCCCACTGGCGTGGGATCATCGCATCCTACTGCACCATAGGGGTGTAAGAACCGAGGGGCGCAAGGCGCACGTCCGGCGAGTGGGAGGGGCCGCTGACCAGAAAAGTAGTGGTGAGTATCTTTCCGTTTCGGGAGAACAGGTTGCCGAAGATTCCTGAGAAGAGCGTATCAAGGCCCACCAGCGGAGCAACGTTTACGCGGAAATCTATTCGTCCCTGATCGGCAAAGTACATGCCCGTGGAATCAATATGCGCGGAATCGGATTCGAGCTTCAAATCCTTGACTTTCCACCGTTCGTCATGCACGTCCATGTTCCAAACCAGGCGCCTGTACGGCAAGCCGCCCGCAATGAGATCCGGGAAGCGTCCTCTTACGATGGAGCCGAAATTGATCAGTGAGAATATCTTTGAGAGAACCTCAAACCGATAGATCATGCCATCCTTGAGTCGCACTTCAGCCGAGCCGGTCTTGTACACTCCATTGTTTTCCCGTTTTGGGGTGGTGTGCCATTCCATGTGACCGTCCACCCACATGTCACCCTCAATCTTGAGGTAATTCGGGTCAAGGAACGCGGTCCTCTCAATCTTCAAGTGATCTCCACGGAAGTCGATTCGGAGTGGTGTTCTCGCGTTGGCTCGTATATTGAACAAACCGGAACCTCGCAAGGCACCGTCCGCGAAGCTCAACTTCCACTCCGGGACCCGCAGCATCCCGCCTTCTCCGGTCAGATGGGCATCGAAATCCGAAAACGTGCGGTATTGGGTCTTACCCTTGGCAGCTTTGACGACTGCCCCACCTTTGCTGCGTGCCAGAAAGAGAATGACGGGATTGATCTGCAACCATTCGCCCCACGTGTGGGGGCTCACGTACCCAGGAGGTCTGGCGAAATCGGTAGTGTCCAGAAAGGAGAAATCGAGTTTCACCTGTACGGTGGGGTTTGAGAAATCCGAGATAGAGCACGTCCCGCTGAAGAGTGAATTCCCCATCTTGGCCCGTTCAACCGCGGCATGAAAGGAGTTTTCACGCCATCGGATTTTCGCGGTAAGACCCTTGCTGGGCTTGGGAAGATTGAAGATCTGAGCCGACACGTGGCTCAACGTGAGGTTGGCTTCCACACTCGGCCACTGAGATCGATCGGGACCGGCTTTGATGGTCGCGTCGCCTTCGATCCGCCCTCCGGGCTCCAGTTCCAGCGCAGGCGCTGCCAGAGGCACAAGTTGCTGGGTGAGCACGCCTCTCGGAGGCAGGTGGATATTCAACACCGTGTGCCCGGAGGCATCCACGGACCCTTTGATCGAAACCCTCACGTTGGTGGCGCTCAGATAGCCCTCTTCGATCTTCAGCCCATCTGCGCTCCAGGTTCCGGCTGCTTCCAGGGCGAGAGGAATCCCGGGCTTCTTGTCAACTACCCACCCCACAAGGACTCGATTCTTGTCGAAATCGAGTCTACCGGAGAAGTTGGGCTGCTGCGGTTTCCCCTTGAGGGTCAAGTTGCATGATACCGGACCAGTCACTCGCACTGAAGCCGGGAGCAGCCTGAACGCAACCAGGTCTGATGGAGCGGTCTTCGCGACCACATCGATTTTCATGTTCCCCGGGGAATACTCCCCATTCAACTCGGCCTCGGTCTTCCCCACTAAGCCTTTGATCGACGAAAAAATAATCTGTGAGCCGGCGAAGCTCACCGAACCCTTGATGTTTCTGAGCGGAAGAGGTAACCCTTCGATTCCGCATGAGAACTCATTCAGGCTCAGCTTTCCCTCTACGCTCGGTTCTTTGAGCCTGCCCTTTAGGGCTAGTTGCATGGAGATACGGCCCGTGGGCTCTTTCAGCTTTTGAAACGAAGCAGGCAGACGTGCTGCAACGGTCTTCTTGTCCAGGATCGGCCTCAAGTCCTGCGCAGTCGCGTTCAGAGAGACAAAGAGGTCCATGCTGGGAGATGCGCCAAGGTCCTTTATTGCGCCGTTAAGCTGAATGGGCGAATTCCCCAACGTGAGTCGAACTCCTTGAAACGACGCCTCTTGGCTGTTCATCTGGACCCGGCCGGACGCGTCCTTCAGCGGGGCGTTCAGCCCTGGAACAAATCCGGATACGTTTTCCAGAAAAGCTTCCACCGACTGAATCCCGTGAACCAACTCCCCGTTCTGCAGATCTTCCAAGGTACCGATCCAGGTCCCTTTGGTCATCACCCGACCGCGTACGCCGGCATCCAGGTAGGACTTTCGATCTTCCGGCTTGAGCAGCCCGAGCGGAACCAGATGCCCGAATCGGCCCAGGTCCAGATCAAGTGCCTTCACCGTTATTGTCGGCCGCGGTTGATCCCCCAGAAAATCAGGAACTCGAACTTCCAGGGAAAGATTGAGGCCCGGAAGGGTGAGCTCGCGCACATCCACATGCAGAGTCCCGTCCTTCACTTCTGCTGCAAATTTGGCTCGCGCCCGATCCACGAGCACACGTCTGAGGAAAATGGATCTCGGATCGATCTGCCCGTCCTGGAGCTGCATCCATCCATCGATGTGGCAGTCTTTCAATGATCCTTTCATGGCGATTCTGAGGTCTGCGAGACCTCCGGCAAGGGGCATGTCGTGCCCCAAAGTCGCCAAGAGAGCACGAAAGGGACGAACCTGACAGCCGGTGAGCATCACCTCCAGATCCGCGCTACGGCCGAGCCGCGGGCGGAACGATACGCTCCGCGCAAGAACTTGAAAGGACCCTGCCCCGTTGTCGTGAGGGACAGAACCTCTGACCGAAGCGTACTCAACACCGCGGAACCTCACGTTGCGAGCCTCGACCTGAATCCCTTCGAACAAGCGTTCCAGGGGCCCGGAGCGAGGATCCTCTGCGATTTGGACGCGGCCGGATTCAACGGTGAACAGCCGAACCACGGGTCTGAGAAACGAAGCTGCGGCCGTACCGCGCAAGCGGTCAGCGGGGTAGCCTCTGTCCCACTCAATCGGCGTGCGAGGGAGTACCAAGAACGGCTCCACGACCTGCACACGCTCCAAGGAGAGCGATCCCCAAGCCAGGGGCAAGAGACGCAGTTCCACCGCCACGGTCTGCACTTTCGAGTGTATGCCGCTGCCGGGTGGCCCATCGCAAGTCACGCCGTGCACGGTGAATCTCGCTGTGTCTGCCGAAAGCCAAACCAGATCGCACGATGAATACGTGACGGTCATCCCAAGATCCCGCTGCATACGCGGGAACACGAGACGAGCAAGCTGCTCCCCTGTCAGGGTGAGCCGCAAGAAGACGAGCGCACCTACACACACGAACACCACGGACAACAAGAGTATCAGCAGCGCTTTGAGCAGCCGCTTTGAGCCTGGGTCACGAGGCGGCGAGGACGGTGTTGTGGGCGGGTGACTTACCATTAGGGAAAAGGGGGCATTCCGTGGCGGACCGCCTGGTTTTTCCGAGCGAGCTTATTTCACCAGTGCAACGATCGAATGAAAATGGCGCGGAACCCGGGACCTACTACTTCCAGAACCAATCGCATGAATCAGATGCTCGCTTCTGCCACGGCGGCCACCAGGAACAGTGTAACGGATTATTGACGCGTTTTCTTCTTCAGCCGGGAGATCTTTCTTCGCAAGGCATCCAGCCGCTTACGCGCTGCTCCCTGGCTCCTTTCTTCTTCTTTGACGCGCTTCAACTCACTAACTTTCGCCTTCAGCTCCCGAACGCTGGTGGGCTTCTTCTTGGTCTCGGTGTCCGCGATTCCTTTGTGCTCTTTGAGGATGCGAATCAGCTCCTCTTTGTTCATACCGTGAACGCCCTGGACACCGGGTATCTGGAGGGCTTCTTCACGGAGCTCCTTAACGGTCCACCTATCGAGCGGTTTGGTCTTTTTGTCCTTCATTTCCTTCTTTTTCTCAGCCATGCTTCCTCCTGGGGCAGGTCCAACCTCTGCGTTGAGCCGGAATTATGGACAAAAATCCGCGGAAATACAACACAGGCATAGAAGTAGTGGTAAATCCTAGGAGCTTTTTGAAGAACGAATTTGGGAGGCCCCTCTATCGTGGGCCATGCCAAGGCATTGGGACTACCGGAACCGGCACATAAGGGTAGGAAACCCAATACACGGGCGTGGTGTGCCAAGTGAACGGGTACGCGTTCCAGACAAATGGATTGACCTGGAAGGGAGCTCCAACCGGCGCGACGTACTGGAGTCCTCCATCAGGCATAATAGCGCCTCCAGGTGCGACATTAAACTGCGCCATCGCCGAGCAGGAAAACAGGACAGCAAGTAACACCGCCATTATTAGTTTCGTCATAGTCGGTCCTCCACAACCTCAAGCGCGCCATGCCCCATTGAGGAGAGGCGCTGCGTGACGAGTGTCTCCTCTTAAGCCGTTCCTCGTCAAGCAATCATTCTCGATCGTCTTGACCGAATACCCAAACGGTCTCCTTCGCGAGAGTGCGCGCGAACCGGCCTCCAGCCTCCTGTAGCGAATCCCACTCTCCTGAAGTGTACACAATCATCTGCGCTGGTACAGGGAGCTCATTCAGGTCCCAATGCGTCGCGCGCTGTTCAAATGGCTCGTCAGTGCGATCCACGATCATGACGAGATCCAAATCGCTGCCCACACCCCAATTCCCGCGCGCGTACGACCCAAAGTAACCGAGTCGAAGTACGCCGGCATGCTTTCTGACAAGGTCAGTCGCCCAGTTCCGAATAGCCCGATCAACTTGGCCGCGATCAGGCCATCTCAAGACGGACGAATTCAACGATCTCACTGGCATATTGGATCGCGACCTCGCTCTGCATCTCCCCGTAATGTTCGAAGGGAGCGCCTTGGGGGTGACCATTCGGGTACCGCGTCGGCACATAGAAGTTGTCGAGAATTCGCGCCTTGCCGATCAGGTCTTCCGGCGGCCTGGCGGGCAGCTCAGCCATCAAGAGGGCAACCACGTGACCCCATGCCTCCTGTCCACGTGCCAAATGGAGGGCTTTCACTGCCTTTTCCGCGGCTTGATGTGCCGCGAAACACGCCCACTCGTGACGCGCTTCCGATTGGGACGATCGGGCTTGCTCAAGGTCTCGAAGCGCCTGGGCCAGCCAGTCTCGTGATCGATCGGCCAAGAGAACCTCCCGCTGACCGAACCCTCTCTGTTACCCACTCTTATACATTGCTTTGATCAGATCGCCGAACTTCTCGTTTACCGATTTGCGCTTGACCTTCATGGTGGGGGTAACTTCTCCGTCTTCTTCGTACAGCTTTTTCGGCACAATGGTGAATTTTTTCAGCGTCTCCACATGGGCAAGGCCTTTGTTGACTTCTTGCACTTCGTTGTCGATGAGCTCAACGATTTCAGGCGCTTTGGTAAGGCTCTCATACGTGGTGAACGGGATCTTGTGGTCCTGAGCATACTGGACCACGTTCTCTTCATCAAGCACGATCAACGCGGAAAGGAACTTCATACGGTCGCCGATCACGATAGCGTCGTTGATGTACGGGCTGAATTTGAGCTGATTTTCAATGTTCTGCGGAGCGATGTTCTTGCCGCCCGCGGTAATGATCAGGTCCTTCTTACGGTCGGTGATCTTCAGGAACCCCCGTGCGTCGAGCTCTCCCACATCGCCTGAATGAAGCCACCCGTCCGTAAGGGTCTCTTCGGTGGCTTCGGGGCTACGGAAGTATCCCATGAAGACGTTCCCACCCCGGACCAGGATTTCGCCGTCGTCGGCCAGCCGGACCTCCACTCCAGGCAAGGCCGGACCAACGTTTTCGGGTTCCACAATGTCGCCCTGATGGATGCAGGTGGGCCCCGATCCTTCTGTTTGGCCGTAAACCTGTCGCAGGGGCACGCCGATGCCGTTGTAGTACTTGAGCACATCAGGCGATATGGGCGCGGCACCGGATATCGCGAGGCGGCAACGCTCGAATCCAAGACGTTCCCTTAACTTATAGAAGACAAGGACGTTTGCGAGGAAACGTAGGAGCCGCAATCCAACCGGAATACCCTTATGCGTAAATTGGTGTTCCGAATACTTCCGGCCAATGCGCTCCGCAAGCACGTATGCCACTTTTTTGAACCAGCTCGCGTTCGCGACTCGGATGCGGATGCCGGAATAGTACTTTTCCCAGATCCTGGGCACTGCAAAGATAACCGTGGGAGAGACTTCCCGGAAATTGGCCATCACCGTGTCCGGGCTCTCCGTGAAGTTCACGGTGTATCCGAACCGAAGCGGCATAAAGACGGAGAACATGCGCTCCGCGATGTGGCTGAGCGGGAGGAAGGAGAGGAGCTGGTCGTCTTCCGCGACCGGCATGGCTTCACCAATGGACCAGGCAGTCCAGCCGATGTTGTTGTGGGAGAGCATAGCTCCCTTGGGCGGCCCGGTAGTCCCGGAAGTATAGATGATGAGGGCCATCTCTTCGGGTTTGACCTTGCCGAGCATTTCATCGAAGAGAGTAGGCTGCTTCCGGTTGAGTTCCCGACCCTTCTCCAACAGCTCGTCGAATGTCATGACCATGGGATCGGAAAAACCGCGCAGGCCCTTGGTGTCGATAACCACTATTTTGCGCAGATCCGGGGTCTTTTCTCGGAAGATCAAAGCCTTGTCGAGCTGCTCCTCGTCCTCCGCGATGTACACCTTGGCCGACGAATGACCCACCACATACTCGCACTGGACGGCCGCGCTGGTGGTGTAAATCCCCACAGTAACCGCGCCGAGGAACATGGTCCCAAGATCGGAGTACAGCCATTCCGGACGGTTTTCACCGATCACCGCGACACGGTCCCCCGCAGTCACGCCGAGAGTGCTCAGACCAAGCGCGACTTCCCGGACGCGTTCCAGATATTCGCCCCAGGTAATGTCACGCCATATGCCCAGGTACTTGTATCTCAGCGCTACCTTGCCCGGGTGCCTGGAGACCCGGTCCAAGAACATTTGCGGTACGGTTGTTGGTGTGTATTCAGTCATGGTCCTACGTGTTTATTGTTCAAGATCCGGCAGGCGCCATACACGCGTATCGCGCTTAACGGTTCTGAAACCGTTGTCATTGTGGTTGAGGAAGATTCTGGTCCGATTTGCCTGCCCTTTGTCGTCATTCCTGCGGAAGCAGGAATCCAGTTAAGGAAATACTGAACAAGGTCTGCTCCTATGGGCACTTTCTCATCCTGGATTCCCGCGTGCGCGGGAATGACGAAGGAGGCGCTTGTTACCGTCAATTTTCCGAAAAGGTTATCTCGCGAACAAACGAACATTATTCTTTGCTCTCACGACAGGGCGTCTCAGCGCCATCTCTTCTTACGCTTGTACCGAGCTTCTCCGCGGACAGCCTCTTCTTTTTGGATGCCCAGGTAGAATTCCTGGACATCCTCGTCACTCATCAACTTCTCCGGAGTTCCCTCCAGCACAATGCGGCCCGTCTCCATGATGTACGCATGGTGCGCCACGCTCAAGGCTTTGTGCGCATTTTGCTCCACAAGCAGGATCGTGGTGCCGTCACGATTAATCGTCCGTACGATCTCGAATATTTCGGTCACAAGAATAGGAGACAGCCCCAATGAAGGCTCATCCATCATCATGAGGGATGGTCTGGACATAAGTGCTCGACCAATCGCGAGCATCTGCTGTTCGCCACCGGAGAGGGTCCCGGCCTGCTGTTTGAGCCGCTCCTTGAGAATGGGGAAATAGGTGAAAACCCGATCCAGATCTTCGGAAATGGATCTGTCTCGCCGAGTGTAAGCCCCCATCATCAGATTTTCTTTCAGGGTCAATTCCGGAAAGACCTCACGTCCCTCGGGAACGTACGCGATCCCCAAAGGAACGATCTGTTCGGTTTCCAGGCCGTCAATTTGTTTACCGTTGAACCATATGGTCCCTTTGTCCGGCTGATCGTCCAGGTACCCCATTATGGTTTTCAGCGTGGTGCTCTTGCCCGCTCCGTTAGCTCCGAGTATGGCACGGATCTCCCCCTGTTCAACCTTGAGGGAGAGACCTCTGACCACCATGATTTTGCCGTAGTAAATCTCTATGTTCTTCGTTTCAAGCATAGCCACTGCCGATTCGAAAGAGGCCCCTCTCCGGGATGTGGAGAGGAAACGCTCTATTGTTGACCGAGATAAGCCTCAAGCACTTCCGGGTTCTTCTGGACCACATCGGGCGTGCCCTGCACCAGCTTCACGCCGAAATTGAGTGCCACGATCTCATCAGAGACATCCATCACCAGGTTCATGTCATGCTCTACCATGATGATGGTTACCTTGAAATCGTCTCGGATATCCTTGATCCAAAACATCATATCCCTTTTTTCTTCCTGGTTCATGCCTGCGGTGGGCTCGTCCAAGAGCAGCAGGGTCGGCTCCATCGCAAGCGCCCGCCCCAGCTCTACGAGTTTTCGGGTTCCATAGGGGAGCGCCAACACTGGGATATCTCGAGCCGATTCTATCTCCAGGAATTCGATAATCCGCTCCACGCGTTCCCGATGCTCACGCTCTTCGCGCGCCGCGGGAGATCGCCGCGTCAGAAATGTCGCGCCGGTGAACACATTGGTGTTCATGTGAATGTGGCGGCCCAGGAGGAGGTTGTCCATGGTTGTCATGTGGCTGAACAGCTCGATATTCTGAAAGGTCCGGGCAATGCCCATGCCGGCTACCTGGTAGGGCTTCTTACCCACGAGCTCTTTCCCTTGGAATTTGATGCTCCCCTGATTAGGCCGATAGATCCCGGTGATGCAATTGAACACCGTGGTTTTGCCCGCGCCGTTTGGGCCGATAATGGAGAGAATAAGCCCCTGCTCCACATCTATGGAGATCTTCGTGAGCGCAGACAGGCCGCCGAATGATATGCTGAGATTCTGTATGGATAGGAACGCCATGATACGAAGTTACGCCTCGATTCACCGCTCATGAGAATGGGGGCGCCAGGAGCGGCACCCCCGGAACAATGTGCAAGTATTAAAATCTACGGGAAATCCTACTTCCCTTTGAAGGTCAGCCAGTCCGAAATCTTGATGGGCTTACCTCCATCGCCGCACTTGGCCAGATACACCGACTTCATCCCTTGACGCTCAGTCGGAGAGTAGGTGAGGTCATACCCGAGCCAGTCATTCCAGTGCTGAATGCTTTCCATAGCCTTAACAAAGGAGTCAGGGTTCAGGTCCTTCCCTGCTCTGCGAAGACCCTCCAAGAACGGCTCACCAAAGAGGAAGCCTGCTTGGTAGAACACGCCCCGGTACTTTTCTTGGGGTGCGAACTTATCGGTGGCGGCCATATATTTCTTGAGCCGGTCGGCACTCTCCTGATTAAGGAAGTTGGCGTAGATCACGTCCTTCCAGAGCCCCTTCGTTATGCTGAACATGAGCTCGGAGTCCGACAAGGTAGTGCTGGAGATCCATTGAGGGTTGAACCCCATTGCCTTTGACGTGCCAAGGATTATTGCGGCGTGCTTGGGAAGAATCCAGAGAATGACCGCATCCGCGTCGGCTTCTTTCATCTTCAGGGCATGGGACTTGAGGTCTGTGTCCGTCACTTCCACGGGCACTTCGGCCACCAGCTTGATACCTTTTTCTTTGGCGTACTTTTGTGCACCTTCCAGCCCCTGCTTGCCGTAATCGTCATTCTGGTAGAAAAATGCGATCTTCTTCTTGCCCATTTTCTCGGTCGCATACTGCGTTAGCAGATACGCTTCCTGGATATACAGCGGGTACACCGCGAACAGGTACTTCTGGAACGGATCAATCCAGTGAGTCGAGCCGGAAGAAGGCGCGACCCAGACAACTTTGTTCTTCATAAGGTCGTCACGTACCGCCATTCCGCAGGAGGTACCCACACCGCCGACCACCGCAAAGACTCCTATATCCTCAATGAATTCCTTGCCGATGGCCTTGGTCTTGGCGGGCTGATACGAATCATCCCTCAGAAAATATTTGATTTTTCTTCCGTGGATGCCGCCCTCCGAGTTGACGAGCTCAAAGAGGACTCCGGTGCCTCTGCCCACAGCGCCCCAAAGAGCTGCCGGACCGGTTTGCGGCCCCCACTGACCGACCAGGATTTCGGTGTCGGTTACGCCTCGGACTTTTTCCGCGGCCATAAGAGTGCTCGCGGACACCATAAGGCACAGGCTTAAGCACAACGTCAGCCAGAAAACCCTTTTCATCTTTACCTCCTTCGAGTGAACGATAAGCGAACGCTGAAACCTATCGAAACCGTGACCGGGGCAGCTCGCTCGAACCTGAACTCCTGCATTTATGCAGGGTTGAATCAGCGAGCTAGCCCTTGTACCACTTGCCCCCTTCTTTAAGGAAAGTCAGAACGCTCCGTCTTTCTGCATCGGGCGCGCCGTCGCCGGCCAAGAGCACCAAGACTCTGACCACGCCGAGCTTCTCCACATTGGGCATGTTCTCCGGATCGGGCCTGTCAACCACCTCCATTACCTCTTCGATCACGTAACGCTTCACCTGAGTCGCATTTCCACGGACCATCTCCTGGTACATCGGATACGTGTAACTTTTCTTAAAGACCGAAGAGGGCGCGATCAGATTCCAGACTTGCAGCAGATCGCCGGCCATCTCAGCATCGAAATACGCTTTTACCGCGCCGATCAGATCGGCCTTGTCGTCTGCCTGAGCCGGATTTGCGATCGTCCCGGCCACAAGAAGTACGAGCATGGCTACCGCTACAGTGGTCCATCTGAATGGCGCCGGTGAAGCAATACGAGCTGGACGGCTCCAGGTCATGCTTTTCAGACCTTCTTCTCGTAGTGTTTGACGAAAAGGCCGGATGGCTTCACGCAAAGAATCAGGACAATTACGGCAAAGGCGACCACAGACTTGAACTCAAGTGACACGTAGCCACCAAAGAAGTTCTCAATCAATCCCAGCAAGTACCCGCCAATGGCCGCTCCGGGGAGGCTGGTCATGCCCCCGAGCACAGCAGCCGCGAACCCTTTCATCATGGGGTCTAGCATCATGTTCGGGTCAAGAGTGGCAATCGGCGCGATCAGCATCCCTGCCACTGCTCCGGTTACCGAGCTAAGTCCCCAGGTAAAGGTGAGAATACGACGGGTCGGGATTCCCATGGCCCGTGCGGCAAAGGCATTCTGCTGAACCGCCTTCATGGCCACACCCACCTTGGTGTAACGGAAAAAGAGAAAGAGCAAAAGCATCATGACCAGGCTGGTAACAAAGGTCCAGATGTTTATCTCGGTGATCATCACTCCGCCCACCATGATGCCGGAGTACTCGGAAAAGGGCACAGGAAACGGATTCTGATTAGCTCCCCATTTCCAGCCCGCGATCCCGTACAGGATCATCTCGGCTCCGAGCGTAATGACGATCAACCCCAGGACCGTCGGGTTTTTTGCGGGTCTGAGAAAGGCGAGTTCAAGCACACAGCCGAGCAAAAACGAAAAGACGACCGTGATTGCCGCGGTAGTCCAGAAGCCCACTCCGTAGCTCTGGATCAACGTAAACGCCACGAATGCCGCGATCATGGCCATTTCGCCCTGAGCGAAGTTCGGCACCTCGGAGGTCTTGTATATGATTACCATGGCTAGGGCTACCAGAGCATAGCAAGCCCCGATGGCAAACCCGCCTATAATCAGATCGAAAAAGATACCCATCCCTTCTCCCTTAGAACGGCCATGTTCTCCAATAGCGTTTGGTTCTCAGGTAAATGCCGTGCATTCCCAGCGGCTCGAAAATTACGATCGCAATCATAATTGCGCCAATAACGATGCTCTGGATGTTGGGTATGCCTTCCGGGGTCAAGAACCGTTTTGAAATCTCAAGCAAGAACGGTCCGATTCCCGGGGCCTCGTGGATGACCAGAAGCTTGAGCTGGAGATAAGTCAGCAGCGCTGCTCCCAGGATGGAACCCATGACCGACGCCAGCCCGCCGACAATCACCATTGCCAGAAACGTGATGGAAAGAATCAGGTTGAAACTGCCCGCACTCACGTGCTCCAGGGCAAAGGCCATCAATGCTCCCGCGATCCCGGTATAGAACGCGCTCACCGCGAACGCGAGCGTCTTGTAGTACGGCAGATTGATCCCCATAGCTTCGGCCGCGACTTCGCTGTCTCTGATTGCGACGAACGCACGACCAACCCGCGACTTCAGGAGATTGACCGCAGCAATTGCAAGGATGACCGTAATCGTCATGATCACCGCATACTGCTCTGCGCCCGTATCTGCCACAAAAGACCCCAAGGACATAGGAGGCGCCTTGATGCCCATGTGGCCGCCGGTGAAATCCGAGTGACTGATGACCTGGGTCACTGCCATGCCGAAACCCAGCGTGGCAATGGCAAGATAAGGGCCCTCAAGCCGCAAAGACGGCAGCCCCAGCACAAAGCCAAACAGGGCTGAAATAAAACCGGCGGCAGGTAGCGCAAAAATAAACGGCACGCCGGCTTTGACCATGAGCAGAACGCAGGAATACGCTCCGATGGCAAAGAACCCGGCATGGCCAAGCGAAATCTGCCCGGTATACCCCACCAGGATGTTCAGGCCTATTGCCACAATGGAGTGGATAGCAATTAGGTTAAGAACGTACAGCGTGTAAGCACCCGCGAAGAACGGAACAATAGCCAGAATTGCAAGGAATATGACAGTAACCACAAGGACGGTATTCGTCCGGAATAACTGTATATCCTCGAAGTAATCGCGTTTCATATCCATGGCCGACCCCTGAGATCCCGCGCAGGAGTGTGCGTGGAACACCGCGTGCAGGACGGCGAACCCCGACAAAGCCCCACTTGCCGATCATGTGATCTTAAAGATGAGATGAACGCGTTCTTTTAGCAAGGCGCCAAGATATTGTCAAGTACTGCGAGCGCAAAACCGCTCAGGGAGTGGGCGGGAGCATTGCGTTACTTCAGGATCAGATCGAATCTTTGTTCTTTAATAATATTGCCCCATTGGCTCACTTCGTGCTCTTCTGTCAGCACGAACCCCTCTCGTTCATAGAGGTGACGAGCTGTATCAAGACCCCGAAAGGTCCAAAGGAAGACCCTTGAGAAACCTGCTCCTCGACAAAAATCAACCGCCTGACTTATCAACGCCTTGCCGATTCCGAGGCCTTGAAACTCGGGATTGACAATGAACCACCGAAGGCGGGCGCCCTCGGTTTGAGCCGACTTGCCGTCAATGGCGATTGCCCCGGCAAAGGTCTCATCCGCAAGGGCCGCGGAAAAGAAGTCCCTGTCTTGCCGGAAATCGGCCATGAAATCAGAGAGCTCCCGCCCTACCTGTGTCTCGAATGAGACATCAAAGTCCCAGTGCTGGTGATAATAAACCGCGTGCAGTTCCACGACCTTGCCGATTACTCCGGGATAGTATCCGGTAAATTCCACGCTCATGACGTTCCTGACTGCCCTCTTTGTGGGGCGGCCTTTCCAGGCCACCGGCAGGCTGGAAAGCCTGCCCCACAGGGGAGAAGATCTGCAAAACCCTCTCCCTTGATGGGAGAGGGAAGGGGGAAATAGCTCCGGGTTCTCAAGTCCTGCCTAGCGGCTTGCGCGGTTCAGGATATCCACCACTCTTTGCGCAGCCGGGGAGAGCTTCCCCTTTCCTCGGAAAAAGATGTCGATTACCGAGAGATCGGATCCGTAAAAAGACTCATTTGCCCCCCAATCGACTTCCAGGATGCTACCTTTAATCGCGACCCCTGCGAAGAGCCCCTTTGCTCGCGAATAAGAGAGCATGCCCGCGGAAAGATCGATGTCCGTGGTCGCGGATGCATCGCGCCCTATGGGCCCTGCCGCGACCGACGCGTCCGCGCCGATGGTTACTCGATCGCGAAAAAGGCTGCGCAAGTTGACGTCGCTCATCACGAGAAGAACCAGATCAGTGGACTGTATCCCGACCTGCCAGCCGAAACTGCCGCCAAGCAGCCGCACGAACGCTGGCGGACCCCATTTACCTTTCGATGGGTCGCGTCGCAGTACAATGCCTCTTCCGTAGTGTCCTCCAACTCCCAGCCCGGCCTTGAGCACTGCGGGAAAGACCACGATCGCCCGGCTGCGTCTAAGCAGATCAGCTGGGATGCCTCCGTCCGGCGCGTCCAGCATGTCTTTGAGCGCACGAGCGCAATCCTCCAGGCGGTTTTCCAGCTCAGCCCGGGGAGTCGAGAAGCCCGCATCGGGATTGGCACCCAGAACCAGGAACGCCAGGATGAAGCAGATTCCCAGTCTCTTCATGAGGTCCATGTGACCCTTCGGCTGCTACGTTCTTCCATAGGCCCCACAATACTCATGCCGTACGCAACCGACCTTGCCTGAATATTATGGCTGAAATGAAAGGGATTTGAGCTCTCCAGCCCGAGGCTGTCAAGACAATTTCGGGTATAGCGCTAACAATGGCCTGGCTGTAGATTCTCTTGGACACCTTTTTCCGTCTCATACTTCTCCAACTTGTACCGGAGGGTTCCACGCGGGATGCCCAGCAGTTTGGCAGCCTGTGAAATATTTCCTCCTGATAGCTGCATCGCCTTTTCGATCAGCTTAAACGTGAATTCATCCACTTTTTGATCGAGATTGACCCCTTCCGGCGGAATGCTGAAATCATTTGGAAACGAGCAGACCTCTGTGTTGTGAGCGTTGTTGGTCAATTCTTTTGGCAGGTGGTCTGCTTGTAACAGTTCTGCATCGTGCATAATGCAAATCCGCTCGATCACGTGGCGCAATTCCCGAACATTTCCGGGCCATGCATACCTGAGTAGGAGCTGTTGCGCGTCCGGGGTGATTCCATTGAACGTCCGGGCAAACTTGCGGGAATATTCCGACAGAAAGTACTTGGAGAGCGCGATCACGTCCTCAGGCCGCTCCCTAAGCGGCGGTAAATGAATAGGCACAATGTGCAGGCGATAAAAAAGGTCTTCCCGAAAACGCTTTGACTTGATCGCTTCCCTCAGGTCCTGATTGGTCGCGGCAATGATCCTCAGGTTGACCTCATGCAACTGTGTCCCTCCCAACCTTCGGACTTTCTTGTCTTCCAAAACCCGCAAGAGCTTGGCCTGGAGGCCCAGATTGATCTCACCCATCTCATCCAAGAAGATCGTTCCGCCGTTCGCAGCCTCAAACAGACCGATCTTTCTGCCTTTGGCCCCTGTGAACGCCCCGCTTTCATAACCAAAGAGCTCGCTCTCCAAAAGGTTTTCAGGCAACGTGGCGCAGTTGATCTCAAGAAAGGGCCGATTCGATCGTGGGCTCAAATTATGGATCGTTCGCGCAATCAGATCCTTTCCGGTGCCGGTTTCTCCGGTGATCAAGACCGTAGCCTCAGCATGTTTGGCAACTTCCCGCACCTGCTTCAATACCTCGTCGAAAGCCAGGCTCTCTGAGATAAGCGCTCGATCTCCCAAGAGCCCTTCATGCTGCTTTTTTAGGCCGCGAACTTCTCGCTTGAGCCCCTGTGCTTCCAGAGCCAACTTGACAATGAGCTTGATTACATCGGCCTTGAATGGCTTCTTGATGTAGTCGTAAGCCCCCAACTTCAAGGCTTCCACGGCGGATTCCACGGAAGCGTAGCCTGTCATGACAATGACGAAGAGATCAGGGTCCATTTCCTTTATCGATCGCAGAACATCCAGACCGGGAACATCGGGCAGCTTCAGGTCGAGGAACACCAGATCGATAGACTCTTCTCGCAAGGCACTCAGCGCAGCTTGGCCCTGTTGGACGGTCACCGTGCCATAGTGCTCCTCCTGAAGAATCTTCTCTAAGTTCTCACAAATGAATGATTCATCATCTACGATGAGTATCTTGTGCATCTAATCCACCCGTTTGGGAGTCATGGCAAGGCAGCGCGCGTCTTTTCAGCCGCTCGGTTATTATTTACCTCCACCTCAATCGCGGGCTCCTCGACAATGGGCAGGTCCACCCAGAAGGTTGTCCCTTTGCTCAGTTCGCTGGAAACGGAGACGCTGCCTTTGTGCTCTTGGACAATGCTGTGCACGATGGCCAATCCCAGGCCGCACCCTGACGGAGTGCGAGTAAAAAAGGGATCGAAGATAAAAGGAATGTCTTCAGGCGCGATACCTATGCCCGTATCGCTCACTACAATGCGTACGGCAGGGCCTGAAAGTAGAGACTCCGGCGCTGGGACCTCCTTGACGTCTACCGTGAGATTTCCGCCTTCGGGCATTGCTTGGACCGCATTGAGAAGAAGGTTCAATAGGGCTTGCTGCAACTTGTCCGCGTCCAGGTGGAGCATGGGAAGGGATTCATCAGCGTGCCCGGTCAACGTTACCTTCTGGTTCTTGCAAAGCTTTCTCAGGAGAAACAAGGTCTTGTGCAACACGTCTCCCAGAGGGCGGACTTCCAGATTCACCTGCCGGGAAGGGACGGCAAAATCCAACAAACCGTTGATCAAATTCTCAAGCCTGTCGATCTCCTGAAGCGATCGCCGCACGAGGTCCCTCGCCTGGGAACCTTCCGGCAGATGATCGTGCACGTCGTCCATGAGTAGGGACAGGCCGGTAAGAGGATTCCGCATCTCGTGAGCGATTCCGGCAGCTAAAACACCCAGACTTACCAGCCTGTCCGAACGTCTAATATGTTCTTCCATACGCTTGCGCTGCGTGACGTCTCGAATGAATATGAGGAAGGTGCCCTGATGAGGCGTTTGCGGATTGATCTTTGAGAAATGAACTTCCAGAACGGTTTCCTTGCCGTCTTGAAAGACGGAACGTTTTTCCAGAGTGCTCGGCACACTCTCTGGCGAATTCAAATAGCGGTCGATAACTTCGATCCAATCCGGAAATGCCCGGAATACGTGCCTGTAGTGGTTGCCCAGAGCATCTTCAGGGCGTATTTTGAACACCGCCTCGCTGTATGGGTTGAACCACGTGACGCATCCAGACTCGTCGAGTGTGATGATTCCGCTTGTCATAGACGTGACGATGGACTTGATAAAATTCCGTTCCGCAACCAATTTGCTGTACAGGTCAGAGCGTTCTATGGCCCGAGCCGCGTCGTTGGCCACGATCTCCAGCGACTCGATTTCAACGTCTCGGATTTCCCTGGAGGTGGTATTAGTGTCCGCGCCGAGGACGCCAATGACACGATCACGGCTCTTAATGGGCGTAAACACGAAGCAATCGGTTTCTGTTGCTTCTCCGATCTTGAGGTCGGTGGGAGTCGCCCGCGCATCAGTGCGCATATCTTTGACATAAATGGTTTCTCCGGAACGAAAAGCCTTGGTAGGTATGCAATCGTCGCTATCGATATCGTAGGAGGTGCCCATTATTCTAGCTTTGTGATCGGGAGAGAATCCGAAAGTTTGGTGGCAAGTGAGGCGCCGAGTAGCTTGTTCGTACAGATAGAGAACGGTTCGGTCATATCCTAAACCCTCGACACACCTTTTGAGCACCGTTTGGAGCACCAGTTCACGATCGTACACCGTGCTAAGGTATTGGCTCAGGTAATGCACGTTTTTCAAAACCTTCAATTGCTTTTCCAGTTGACGACTGTACCCCTCTACAGACTTCTTGGAATCCGCGAGCGCGGCGAATGATTTGTCGAGATTCTCCCGGTGCCGGCGTATCTCCGTGGCCATGTCGTCAAAATTTCTGCCCAACAGCTCCAGTTCGTCTCCGGTCTGAACCGCCACATAGTAGGGAATATGCCCCTCGGCGATCTGTCGGGCTTTGCCGGCAAGATACATGATGGGCTGTGTAAACTTCCGTGCGAGAAACGTCCCCAAGAAAATAACCGCCAGCGCCGTGATCCCGAGGATTGTCAGAGTATTTTGCTTTGTTTGATCGACGATGTCATCGATCTTGGCGCTTGCCAGCAGAGCAGGTTCGGCGAACTTGGCTGTTTGAACTCCAATGGTCATTCCCCCGAAAATGCCGTGCTTGTTGTACGGGACGCGGTCATAGAAGATGGGAGCATAAGCCATGACACGAGGAGTGCCGCCAACATTGCGAGTACTGATGACTCCCGACCGTCCGGCCCGCACTTCTCGTGCCACGAAAGCATAATTAGGATTAATGAAGTCCACATGGTCCAGATTGAAGGGCACCTCACCGGCCAACAACCTTTCCCGCGTGTATGAGGGCGCCTCGGGATCACACTCGCTGCCATCACGGTAAATTCCTCGTATATCGTAGAACTTCGGATGAGCAATAATCCAACCGTCGTCATCGAACATGAATGCGTAGTTACCGCTGGCATAGCTCGGAAACACCACGAATCGCTCGTCAGTGGGCAAAATGTGAAGCGTCAGCTCCATCAGATGACGATGGTCAAGAGAGACGATTACCATGCCTTCAAATTGTCCTGCCTCGGTGAAACAAGGCGTGGCCATTCGGACCACGCCTTCAAACTTCTTCCCTTCCACAGCCTCCTCAACGCTACGCGCCCCTTGGAGCTGTTCGTCACGAGAAACAAACCAGCCGGTTACGTGGGAGACATAGATGTCGCCTGTCTTGAGCTTTATTGTCTCCTGAAAGTACTTCTCGGACTTGTACGTCGTGTTTTCGGGTTTGCTCACGTCACGTAATTCTGCCGGATCCGCGAAGCGATCTTCCACGATGCGTATCGCTTCCATTCCGTTGGCGCCGATGAACGCGATTTCTCGATACAGGGGTATTTCCTTGTGGACCTCGACGGGATGCTCATTGGTTCCCTCTCGTGCCCATATGGTTTTGCGGTGTTGAAGCGAGAAACGCTTGTAGACTTCGGCCTGTCGCGGGAGCATTGCAAGGGTGAGGAGATCGCCTTCGCAGGAATGGAGCAACTGGGTGACCCGATCGGCTAATTCCACTGCTCGTAGTTCCAGCGATTCTTTCGCCCGCTTTTCCATTTGCTGAATGGTGTTGTCAACGGCTCCTCGACCGATTGCCCGCAAATTCCAAAGGGTACTAACGCCCAGCGCGCACAGAGGGATAACCGACACGAGCAGGAACACCAGCACGAATTTCTTAAGAATGGAAAAGCGGAGTAACATGTCCTTATTCTCCGGTTATTCCTGGTTCAACCGATGAAATAAGGGAAAACTCTTTTGCTACTAACAGCGCTCAGAATCAAGCCCCTTCCGATCTTGCGGCCTGGACGGTCCGTTCGGTGCAACCGCATGTTCGATCTTCTGCCCTCCGTACCGGTAGCCTGCGGGAAGTCTTTGCAAGAGTGAGTCCAACGACGGGTCTCCGCAGGAATGTTTCTGACAAAAATAGGTTCGCCGAGCGATAATCGACACACGAGCGCAAAACTACTGGAAAATTAGGCACCAAGAAACGCACGCGGCGCGGATGTTATGTGATTCAACGATGGACGTGTTCGTGCACATCCATGAGACCGTACGGACATAAATATCCCTGAAGAAACACCCGTATTAGTCTGTCCTTAGCATCTGAGCTGAGGATAGTCAACGTCAGGCCGCCGGCCGGCAGTGCCGCCTTCAAGCGGGAGCGGCGGATTTCCGCCGGCAGTCGGCGGATTTCCGCCACACAGAAATTCTGCTTTCCGGCCGTGCATTTTCCACAAGCCCAAGTTGGACCTTGCGGTAGTTGGCGAATTCCAGCCACTTTCAGCACGCGACGATCACTGTGTGGAGGTGACCGAACTGCTGAGCTGCTCGCATGAGTGTTGATTGTGAAAAGAGTTCGCTATATCCGGACTCGCATTTTCTGCGGTGATTGAATATCAAAAGTTGCTTGCAGATATCATGTGGCACTCTTGTTGCTCACTAGGAATAGTGTGGGCGAGTTTATGATTTTCCGTCCCTGAGATCCGAATACCGAGGAATGTGAGTCCAAAGGGAGTATGTCGCAATTGTGAGGACAGTCCGAACCTAACCGCATTGCGGAAAGCCACTGTCATCGCTCATTCAACCCGGATTATTCGGCGGGGAAACAAAGAAATGTATGTTCTTTGGGTCAGCGCCATGACATGGTGAGGGAAATGGACCGCTATCTGGGGCAATCGGATGGTCGGGAGTGGTGAAAAGGAAAGAGAGGCAATTCGCCCTGAATTTGATTGTTCAATCATGATCGGTGTTCAGGGAGCGAAGATTACTACGGAAAAATGCTTGAGGGACTGACGGAGGGTGGGGCACGGTCAGAAACAGGAAGAAAGGGGCCTTTTCATCAACGAGACGACGGTTCCGCGGTCCTCCTGCGGCTTACGAGACCAGTGCGCGGCTTTTGCCGTGTTAAGGGGATCGCCGGGAGACAGGATTCCGGGGCCAACAGCCGTGAGTTGCGGGGCCGCCACATGATTCCGGACAACAAGAAGAAATGGGAGGTGGGTTATGAAGGATTGCATGGGGCGTAGAACGTTTCTCAAGTCTTCTATGGCGGCGGGTGTGATCCTCATGGCTGGCGAGGCGACGAAGACCGGCCTAATGGCAGAGGACAAAGCAAAGATCACCGATGTAGACAAATTGACTGTGTGGGTCGTGACGGACAACTATTATGATGCTCTAAGAAAGGACAGTAAAATAGCGAAGCGGTACCGGGTAGTGCCTGGTAAATCGATTCACGCAGAGCACGGCTTGTCTTATTACGTGGAGACAATTGTCAACGGGAAGACCAGCTCCTGTATGTTCGACTACGGACTCGATCCGGTAGGTGTGATGAACAATATGGCTCTGCTGGGGCTCGATCCCGGAAAAGCTAGTGCCTTCGGCTTGAGCCACGGCCACTACGATCACTTCATGGGCGCGGTCAGTATCTTGAAGCAGAACCAGTCAAGGATCGCGACAGGCACGCCATTTTACGTGGGTGAGGAGGCGTTCGCGCATAGATACTCGCTCCGTCCGGGGCGTACCGAGCCCAGTGACCTCGGACAACTGAAGAAAGAGGACATTGAAGCCCTTGGACTGAAGGTTGTAGAGGTGAGAAACCCGCTACAGATCATTCCGGGTGCGTACTTCACCGGGAACATTGCACGGGTCACTACATATGAAAAGGTGCCGCCGACTCTTCTAATCAAGCGTGGTGAAAAAACTGAACCTGATGATTTTAGAGGTGAGCAATCACTGTTCTTCAGGGTGAAAGGAAAAGGATTGGTGGTTTTTTCCAGTTGCGCCCACGCCGGCATCGTCAACACGGTCAAACATGCGCAAAAGATCGCTGGTACAGACAAGATCCACGCGATAATGGGAGGGTTCCACCTCATCAACGCTAAGCCCGAAAAAATCGAGAATACGGTTGCCGATATCAAAGCAATGAAACCCGACTACGTTGTGCCTGCTCATTGCACCGGATTTGAGGCAATCGTGGCTTTCAGCAGAGAAATGCCCCAGGAATTCACGATGAATACCGCGGGAACGCGGTATACCTTTGGAGCGTAGGTATGGTGGGAGACCGGATTTGTATTGGGTTGCCGGCAATATCTTTTGGGGCGAGTAATGGGGCTACGTAAGCGCCTTATTAATGTACTGGAACCATCAGGCGCAGGCCATGTGATTCGCGATGTGCGCATGGGTCTTGGGTACACGGCGGCTCGACTGGAAGACGGGCGAACCTGCTTGGCGTACACCATGCAACGGCAGCGGCTGGATCGCTGTTCGGTTTTCGGCGGCGCCCTGCCGCTTTTCGGAAAGCGGGTCGAGGAATTGCTCCATTCCCTCGGATCGGCCAATCCCTTGGCAATCACTGCTGGTTTGGCCACAGCGAACGCTATTTCCAACGTGCTACCGCCGCGGCGGTGGGGCAGGAGACGTTTTGTCGGCAATCGCGCTGTACCCTACGGATGTGGTTGGGATGGCGGGATGCTTCGGATTGATTCTCAATCTGTTTGACCGCGGCTCTTGGTGGAAAGGAACCGGCCGGAGGACGGAGCCTCGGCTCCGGGCATGTCGAATCGTAGGGCTCTTTGGCAGTTAGGAAGTCCCTACTCACGGCTGCATAGCTGCACGGTCGCATGATCGAAAACGCCATCCTGGCGTTTCATGGTCCGCAAGACATGGCCCATCAGTCGTGCTGCTCCCTACGCGGCGCCGAAAAGACCCGCGTGGCCCGCAACGCCTCCCAGGGCTCTTGCGTTGAGATCGTTCACTAAGCCGGGTGGATCGTCTTGTCGGGTCCAGACGATCCGATCCCCGTGAGCCGCGGGGCAGAACCTGAGTTCTTCGGCCAATCCTAGTGGGTCAAAGATCCGTTTCTGCGAAAAGGCCTTCAGATCCTGGCCTGTCTCCGCGGCCAGCAGAAAGCCGAGCAGCATCAAACCGGTTCAGCGCTTGAGCGAAAAGGGCTCATATCATATGACAGGTCGGATACGTTGTGCTAATCTTGGACGATTGGCGCCACCCACATTATTCAAGAGGAGGTTTTCATGAAAAAAGGACTCATCGGATTGACTCTTGTGATGATGTTAATGCTCGTGATTTGCTCCTTGGGATTTGCACAATCAAAGGCTAATTGGCCGAAGTCGGTAACCGTCGGAGCGGCTCCGGTCGGAGGCACCTATTTTGTCTGGGCGGGCGGGTTCACCAAGATGCTCAATGACAAGATGGGTATACCGGGCAATGTGGAGTCGACGGGCGGGCCGGTGCACAATGTGCAGCTTACTGACGCCAAGAAGCTGGATTTTGGCATGGTCACCAACGGACCGGCTGCGGAGGGATGGACCGGCGAAGGATGGGCCAAAGGCAAGAAGTATCAGAACCTGCGTGCCATCTTTCCCATGTACACTACGTATTTTCAGATGTACTCCCCGGCCAATTCCGGCATCAAGACCATCAAGGATCTCAATGGCAAGAGCGTCGGCGTCGGACCCATCGGGGGAACTCCCGCGCAGTATTGGCCTATGATTATCGAGACGGCCGGGGTCAAACCGAAACGGATCGTCAACGCGGGTTCCGCGGACCTGAACATGCAGCTCAAGGACGGCATGCTGGATGCCAATGGCCAGTCAGTGGGGCTGCCGTGGGTCACGATCACGGAATATGAAACCACCCACGATGCCAGCGTGTACGGCGTGCCAGACGACGTGTGCGACAAATTCATTGCCAAGTATCCGTACTTTGCCAAAGGGAACATGCCCAAGGGCACATACAAGAGCAACAAGGATAAGGACCTGGAAACTCTGACGCTCTGGAATTTCATGGTGGTGCACAAAGACACACCTGACGATTTTGTCTATGAAGTGGTCAAGAAGACATTTGATAACGTGGACATGCTCATCGCCGCGCATAAGTCAGCTCAGGAAGTGAAAGTGGAGAATGTCGTTCACAGCCCAGTTCCGCTGCATCCGGGCGCAGTCAAGTACTACAAGGAAAAGGGGATTAAGCTGCCTGAGAAGCTCCTTCCTCCCAAGTAAGCACGCGGCGCAAGGCGTCGTTTTCATGGATGATAACTGAGTTTGGCTGCCGGACGCATTGAGCCGGCAGTCCTGCGGCTCAACATGACGACTCGCTCCGCGCATGATGCAACACACGGCTGAGAGCTTTACTGTGGCCCGGTCCCGGGGGGCCGGGCCACGCCTGCTTTGAAGACGTCCGATTGAGCTTCTGAACGACGTCTTGCGAGACCACACAATCCGAGAAAGGTGATTGGCCATGGCCCAAGAATATGCTCCTGTTGATATTAAAGACGTCGAGAAGAAGCTCGAGGAGATGCACATCAAGGACTTGGAGGTCTCCGGTGGGCGTCCTCTAAAACAGCCGTTTTCCATTATCGTGGCTATGCTCGGGGTGATTACGAGTCTCTTCCACATATGGGTCTTGACGATCCACCCCATAGATCCATGGTACTTCCGGACACTGCATGTGGTTTTGGGAGGAGTTCTCTTATTTGCCGTTGTCCCGGCCGCCAAGAATCTGGGTAAGGACCAACCCCATCTCGTGGACTACTTGTGTATGTTGATGCTGGTGGCGCCGGCTGTCTATATTTTCAGTGTTTTCGATGAATGGATCTACCGTGTCGGCGTCGTTCCGACCAACTGGGACTTCTTCTTTTCCGTTCTCTTTGTCGCCGCGGTCTGGGAAATGACTAGGCGGACAGCAGGATTGCCATTGGCCATTTTGACCATCGTGTTTATCCTCTACGGCCATTTCGGCAATTACTTGCCCGGGCTTCTCTATCACAGAGGCTACTCTTGGGAACGCATGTTCACCTACCTGTTCAGCCTGGACGGCATTCTGAGCCTTCCCATTCAAGCGTCGGCCCATTACATCTTTCTCTTCGTTCTTTTCGGTGCTTTTGTGGACGCCTCTGGAGCGGGCAAGTTTTTTGTCGATTTCGCGCGTTGCATTGCCGGGCGTGCGCGTGGAGGTCCGGCCAAGGTGTCCATTGTGTCCAGCGCCCTAATAGGAACGGCATCGGGGTCGTCCGTGGCCAACGTGGTTGTGGATGGTGTCTTTAACATCCCCTTGATGAAGGCTTCCGGCTTTCGGGGAACCGTCGCGGGAGCCATTGAGGCCATGAACTCCAGCGGTGGGCAGATCGTGCCGCCGGTCATGGGCGCGGGCGCGTTTCTCATGGCTGAAATATTGCACATGCCCTACGCCGAGGTGTGTCTGGCCGCTGTGATTCCTGCCGTGTTGTACTACAACTCAGCCTACTGGATGATCGACTTGTACTCGGCTCAAGCCGGACTCAGGGGCATGACTCGCGAAGAAATGCCGGTCTTCAGAAAGATCATGCTGGATAAAGGATATCTGCTCATACCGCTTATCGCCCTTTTGGTCTGTCTTATGATTCTGATGTGGTCACCGTACCGTGCTGCGATGGTCGGCATAATCACTCTCATCCTGGCCAGCTGGGTGCGCAAAGAGACTCGCATGGGGCTCAGGCCCATCCTCAAGACACTTTCCGACGGCGCTCGGGGAGCCATCGAAATCATCGCCACCTGCGCGGCCGCGGGGATTATCGTGGGAGTTCTGACCCAGACCGGCTTAGGCCAGAAATTCGCGATGATCATCTTTAGCTATTCTCAGGGGAATCAGCTCATTGCACTGATTTTCACCGCAGCGGTTGCGGTCGTGCTGGGCATGGGGATGCCCACTACCGCGGCTTATGCAATTGCCGCATCCGTGTTGGCACCGGCTTTGACTAGGGAATTCCAGATCGTTCCCATCGCGGCCCATCTCTTCGTCTTCTATTTCGCATGTCTTTCAGCGTTGACCCCACCTGTTGCTCTGGCATCCTTCGCCGCTGCGGCCATCGCCAATGCGAAGCCCTGGGACGTGGGTTGGCAATCCATGCGGTTTGCCATCGCGGGCTTCATTGTCCCCTTCATGTTTGTCTATGGCCCAGCGATGGTGCTGAAAGGCACAACGTGGGACATTACTATGGTGGTCATCACCGGTCTGCTGGGAACATTGTGTCTCGCGGCAGCCGTTCAGGGATGGCTGCTGACCCGGCTGCCGGCCATCCAGAGGATCGTGCTTTTCGTGGCCGCCCTGACCCTCATTATTCCCGAGACGATAACCGACGTCATTGGATTTGGTCTCTTGATCGTGATATTGGGCTTCCAGTGGGTCAGCTTCAAGAAGCGGCAACCTGTGCCTGCGCAATGATCCTTGATGTAACTTTGACATGAACAGGGGAGACAACCACATGGGTGATTTTGAAATACTCAAAGGCAAAAGAATTCTTGCCGTAGACGACGAGCCCGATATTCTGGAGATAGTGCAAGAGCAGCTCTACGACAGCGATGTCGTTACCGCGACCACCTTTGAAAGTGCAAGTAAACTCATAAATCACGAAAACTTCGATCTGGTTATCCTGGACATCATGGGGGTCAATGGTTTCGACCTCCTTGAGCAGTGCAGTACTAGAGGATTATCGGCCGCGATGTTGACCGCGCGAGCTACGGATATCCGCAGCCTCAATCGCTCGTTGCAACTTGGAGCAGTGTCGTTTCTCCCGAAGGAGGAACTTGGATCGCTGTGCGAGCTCACCGCGGAGATACTCGAAGGGCTGGAGAAGGGCCAAAGCCACTGGTTAAGGTTGTTCAAGCGTCTAGGGCCTCTGTTCAAGGAGAGGTTCGGCATCGTATGGGAAGACCTGGAAAAGCCTGTTCAGCCGCGACTCCCTTGGGACTAACGTCCCGTCCAAAAACGCGACTTGATTCGGATAGAACTCTTGAAAATGGTTACAAACTAATCAAGAGTTTGGCGGTAACGTTTTACGCCTATTGCGAGGGCAACGAGCCCGAACAGAGCGATTTGCCATAGCTGCCAGACAACATCTTCAATTCCATTCCCCTTGAGCAAGATACCGCGAGCAATCCTCAAGAAATGAGTGAGCGGCAGAATCTCGCCGATCACCTGCGCCCAATCGGGCATTCCACGAAAGGGAAAAGCGAACCCCGACAGCAGTATATTAGGCAAGAAGAAAAAGAACCCCATTTGTATGGCCTGGCGTTGGTTTTCTGCCAAGGTGGAGAACGTCACGCCAACCGCGAGGTTTGCCACGATGAACACCAGCGCCACCAAGAGGAGTAGGCCCACACTGCCGATCATTGGCACTTGAAAAAGAAAGCGTGCAGCTACGAGGATCAGGCCAACCTGGATGTACCCCACGAGGATGTACGGGACGATCTTCCCGATGAGGACTTCAGCTGGACGCGTGGGCATTGAGAGGAGGTTTTCCATAGTGCCGCTCTCGCGTTCACGAGTGATTGCCAGAGCGGTGATCAGCACCATGGTCATGGTGAGGACCACACCCATAAGGCCTGGGACGATATTGTACTGAGTGATGATTTCGGGGTTGTACCGCGCGTGAATGCGCAGATCGATGGGATTGCTCGTGGCCGCAAGGAAAGACAACGGGCCTTTCAGATCGTTTTGCAGCGCTGAGTTGAACAGAATGCTCAAGGAGTTGAGGGCGTTACTAGTGGCGGCGGGGTCTGTGGCATCCGCTTCTATGAGCACCGCGGGCCTGTCCCCGCGAAGGAGATCGCGGGTGAAGTTTTCAGGGATGTTGATGACAAATTGGACTTCTCCACGCGCCAACGCGTCGTGGGCTTCTGCTTCGGTCTTTACTTGCCTTACTAAATTAAAGTAGCCGCTGTTTTGAAGGGCGTACAGGAGCGTGCGTCCTTGCGGGCCGTTATCTGCCAGGACCACCGCGGCCGGTAGGTGCTTCGGATCTGAATTGATCGCATAACCGAAGAGGACGAGCTGCATCAGCGGGATGCCGATCATCATCCCGAAGGTCAGGCGGTCCCGACGCATTTGGATGAATTCCTTCAGGATCATCGCCCACAATCGAGCCGGCGAAAATTGGAACCTGCGCTTCATGACGGAGACTCGTCCTTCGGCGTTCCCATCAGATGGATGAATACGTCTTCCAGCCCAGGATCGATCTGGCGCCAGTCGTAGCGTTCAGTACGAAACGGCGCAATCGCTTGTTCGAGCGCGGCTGCGTCATCGCCGCTTACGTGCAACAGGTTGCCGAAAGCCACGGCCTGTTCCACGCCCGCGCGACCGCGAAGCTTCTCCGCGAGCGCCAGTAGATCCGGTCCGCTCACAGACCATGTCGTGAGGCCGGCCTGGTCCACGACCTCTGCAACCGCGCCTTGGGTGAGCAGATTGCCGTTCACAATGAAGGCCAGGCGATGGCATCGCTCGGCTTCATCCATGTAGTGAGTCGCGATGAGGAATGTGAGCCCCTGGCCCGCGAGTTCATGAATTTGCTCCCAAAAATCGCGACGCGCCTTTGGGTCCACGCCCGCGGTAGGCTCATCGAGCAAGAGGAGCCTGGGATTATGAATCATGCACGCGGCCAGCGCGAGGCGCTGTTTCCAGCCCCCTGAAAGCTGGCCGGCAAGCTGATCCTTTCTTTCCGCGAGCCCCAACCGCTCGATACTTTCCGCAACGGCTTCCCGACGGTTCTTCAGGTCATACATCCGCGCGACAAAATCCAGGTTTTCGGAAATACTCAAGTCCTCATAGAAACTGAATCGTTGAGTCATGTACCCGACTTGCAGCTTAATGGCTTCGCTTTCAGCAATGACATCATGCCCGAGGCAGGTACCGTGGCCCGCATCCGCGCGCAGTAGTCCGCAAAGCATACGGATAAACGTCGTTTTTCCGCTGCCATTGGGCCCGAGAAAGCCGCAGATTTCGCCTGAATGAACCTGGAGATCAATATGGTTTACGGCGGTGAGTGCGCCGAAACGCTTCGTCATTCCATGTACATCAATTGCAAGATCATCAGTCATAGATCACGAACCGAATTGCACGTCCACAGGTTGGCCCGGATGTAATTTGACAGCAGTCTTGGGGTCGAAGACCGCTTCTACCATAAAGACAAGCTTGGAACGGCTCTCCTGGCTGTAGATGACAGGCGGGGTAAATTCCGCACGTGGAGAAATGTAGCTCACTTTTCCGATCAACGGCTCAGGCAACCCGTCAACGCTCACTCGCACAGGATCCCCCGGATGAATCGTCGCAACCCATGTTTCTGGGACAAATGCGCGCACTTTAATGTTCGGCGGAGGCAGCAGCACAACCACCGGACGGCCCGCGGCGACCCATTCGCCTTGCCGGTACAGAGTGTCAAAAACCAGTCCTGATTGCGGCGCGGCCTGAGCCTTCTGCGACAATTCCCATTCAGCCCTGGCCAGCGTTGCTTCCAACGCGCGCACATTGGCCTCCGCGGCCTCAATCTGGTCGCTGCGCGAACCGAGCCTCGCGGTCTCCAGGTCCGCTTCGAGCTGTGCGACTCGCTGCCGATCTTGGTCCCGCTGCGAACGGGCGCGATCGAATGCCTGCATCGCAACAGAATCCGAGCGGATCAGTTTCTCCTGACGCTGGAATTCAATTTCTGAGAACTCCAATTGAGCCCGCGCCTGCTTAAGTTGAGCTTCAAGCGATTCAATCTCGGTCGGGCGCCTGCCCTTTTTCGCGTCCTCCAAATTTGCGCGGCCCTGGGCGAGACGTCGTGCAGCTTCGTCTCGGGCTGCTTTTTCCGCTGAATTGTCCAGGGCAAAGAGTGGATCGCCCGTTTTCACTTGTGCGCCCCTTTGCACGTACAGCGCGTCCAACTGGCCCGGAAACGGCGAAGCCACATAAACGAACTCTCCTTCCACATAGCCCTGGGCTCGATTGGGCTGTTGACCGCCGCAACCGGCCAGAATTGACTGTGCCGTAAGGAGTCCGACAATGCAAAGAGCCACCTTTCGATGTAGCGCGCTAGAGCCGCTCATAGCTTCGACCGCCCTGTTTCAGTGATCACGCCCTCAAGAAGCACCGTGATTATGGCGGAAAAACCGTCTTTCGGAGTGAGCATAAGATCCGCGAGTTTTTCCGGATTGATGATTGCTTGCGTCGAAGCAAGAAGCATCTCGATGACCAGTTCAGCGGGGATATCATTCCGGAGGATTCCTTCCCTGCGGCCCTCGCCGATCAGGTTGCCGAAATGACGCTGAATCATATCCCGGCGCCTACGCTCCACTAACTCGAACATCTTCGGGGCCTCCCGCCGGACATCACGCACGTACGGCGGGCGGATCTCTTCCAAGTGTCTTTGCATGGAAGCAAGCAGTTGATGCAGCGCGTCGAGGGAATCTGACGAGCAGTCGGCAATAATTCGCTCAAGGTCCGCTTCCACCTCATGCAATTTGTCCAGGACCACAGCTTCTATAAGGGCAGCCTTGCTTGGAAAATAGACGTAAAGCGTCTTCTTGCTCATCCCAAGCTCGTCCGCGAGGTCGTCCATAGTGACGCTACGGATGCCGTAAGCAAAGAAGTGGCGCCGCGCCACAGAGATAATCCGTTTGGAAACGGAGTCTTCGACTGCAAGTCTCGGCTTTTGCGTGTTGTGACGATCCATGATGAGGTCCGGCCTCGCTCACTCAGGAAACTATATTAGTATACTCAGTTTCCTTGCCCAAAGCAAGAGGGAACCCCTCTTTCCTGTGAAGAAGAGGTCCCCGCAAACTTCTAATCTGCTTTACCTTAAAACGACTTGGGTCTGCCCTGGGTATCGAGATCGGGGGAGGCGGGTCCTGAACCGGGAATGGTGGTGCCGCCTTTTTGGAGAAGGTCTTTCTTCGCGTTCGACAGCATACGGATATGGGACTGTTCCTGCTCGATGAGCTGGTCGATTTCGCCCTTGCCTTTGGGATCTTCAAGGATTGATTTCATGCCGAGGAAGAAGGCTAATGAATCCTTTTCAAACATGAGGGCCATGTCGAGCGCCTCTTCAGGAGTGTCCACACCTTTGAGCCGCTTGGTAGCGGCTTCCTTTGAAAAGACATGCGTATCTGCCGCGGCCTGGAGATAACTCTCTGCCAGTCCTTCAGGGTCCCAAACAGCGTCCAAGATTGAGGGAGCCAGTGTGCTCCGGAGCGCCCTGAATAGCTCGATATGACCTTGTTCCATTTGAGCAAGCTCCTGGAAAAGGGCTTTCACGCTTTCGTTTTGACTTCCGGATGCTGCGCCTTCGTAAAAGGCCTTTCCGTTCTCTTCTATCCTTACCGCCATTGCGAATACGTCGTCCGCAGTCCCAAAAACAAACATAAGAGCCTCCTTGGTCGTATGGTACCAACCCGAAATCGTCGTTGAGTCGTAATTCTATACCTGTTGCCAATAATTCGGTCCCATTCGCGGTAACGCATTACCGTCATTCCGGCGGAAGCCGGAATCCAGTCTTTTCAATGTGTTCTGGACCCCGGCTTTCGCCGGGGTGACGGATGGTCAACTGGTCATTACTTGTGGCAACCGCTATATAGGTAGGGCATCTCTCGGATAGCCACAAGCTCCGGCCATATCATTCCAGTGGCCGGTAGATGTTGAGGCCAATCTTCTCCATTCGCGAAAAAACCGTTTGATTGCCGCCTGTTGACGCCACCAGCATGGTCTGCCCGGACTTGGACGGACCGAGGTTCTCGGAAAGATCTACTGTGATGGTCAGCTGATCTCCCTCCACCGACAGGGTCATGTTTTTGAACTGCCGTTTTCGGCCGACCGTAGCTTTCCCGGATTCGGATCGGTACACATTGAGCCCGATTCTTTCTTCCCGTCCGGGAATAGTCTTGTTGCCGCTTGTGGACGCCACGATCGTGTTCTTGCCGGATTTGGACGGACCGAAATCCTTGGACAGATCGACGGTCACGGTCAAGCTATCGCCCTGCACTGCGAGATGCACGTTCTTCATGCCTGAAGGTTGTCGCGCTCCCGCGGCCGCCCTTTTTGCAGGAGCACGGCCCGGTTTCGGCTTCGGAGCCGTCCCCGATGCCCTTTCGGCCTTCACGCCGGGTTCTCCGTGTCCCTGAGCGGGTTCTTCGGGCAGATCCAGCCATTGCAGCACTGCCACGGATTCGTCCAGGAGCAGAATCTGAATCTGGGGTCGCAGATGCACGAGTCTTTGGAGACGCTCACGAGTTAAGACGGCCGGGTCCCAACCGCGCTCGGCGAGTCCAGGCGAAATCTGCTCCGCGGTCTGCTTAGGATGCTTCGCTATGAGTTCAAGCGCGTCTCTGACAAAGGCCCGTGCTTTCTCAAAATCACGAAATGCTTCCTCGAAGACATGGACCACCTCCATCACCTCCGCCATGTCTCGGGAATTGACCATCCCTTGCTTTGGGTCTGTGATCAGAGGTTTCCATCGTGCGGCCGTCGGCTCGTTTTCGGGCCGATAATACGTCCGGAAATCTTCAGCGCTGATGTAATATTCAAAACCCTGCTCGGTTCGGACCCGGTACGGCGAACTTGTACCATCGATCAATTCAACTACTATGCCGGGCTTTGAACCGAGAAACTGTCGATAACGTTCCGCCATACAAGCTCCTTTAGAAACTCACGAATCCTTATGCAATTGTCTCATACCGATGTGCCTTTAAGAAAGTAAGACGGGGAGAACCTTTTTGTAAAAAGGTTCCTCCCCGAACCCCTTTCCAAAAACTTCTATACGCCGTTGGCATTCCTGCTTCCTAGATGGAAGCAGGAATGCCAACGAAATATAGAGTTTCTTGAAGGGGGTTCCGGGGGAAACTTCTTTACACAAAGAAGTTTCCCCCGTGCTTTACTTCTTTGAAAGCGCATTGGTACT
>JBMOME010000311.1:0-4487 GCA_049323095.1 Thermodesulfobacteriota bacterium | reverse complement strand
GCCAGGCGTCTCTCCGGAGAGACCCTTGCGACCATAGGGAAGGCCTTTGAGCTGGGCAACTATAGCAGCGTGAGCAGCGTGGTCTCTCGTGTGGAGCATGAGATTCGGGCAGACAAAAGGCTGAAAAGGCGCGTGGAGGCCATCAAGCGGCAACTCCACATGAGCCAAGAGCAGACCTGACCCCTCTTTTTATTCATCGTAGCGGTCCCACTGTGCAAGCGGTTACCCTGGTAGAGCGGCTCGTCTTCATCGAGACAGGATTTGAGCCGGCGGAATGTTTTCCAGCGAGAGTTTGAACCACGACTACCTCGCCTTTTGTGTAAAACTGATTGAGTCCAACTGAATCGAATCCTATTTGAAAGTCTTCATAAGGATATCGAGAATTTTGTCTATTTCCTCAGGTAGTTGGCGCCAGGGGAAATGTGACAGTTTTCTCCATACTGCAAACGCACATATGCCGGCTATTGCAGCACCCACTGCTGCACCGCCCCAGTCCTTCTTGCCGAGACATTTAATTGCCCATATTGTCCAGTACGGAATAAAGAAAAGACCACCAACGACCACGATTATCCCCAAAATTGGGGTGCCTCTGAAAAACATCTCAGCCACCACAAATCCTAGTAGTATGCATATGAAGGGAAGAATGGATTCTTTCGTTTGCTTAGTCATAATTGGCCCCAGTCTGGCGGTGTGTGACAATTGGTTTTTTCCGGCACGTCAAAATCCACAACGTTTGCCATCCACATCTGCCGATCCATTGTTCTTGCCTCATACACTGTTCTTCTCAACGCAGGTTCCTACATTGAGAGATTCTATTGCTATGCTATGGCTTGAATAAAGGCTTTAGCTGCAATTCCTCCGGAATCATGCGGCGGTATTGCCATTTTGATCCTCTTGGCGCCCCCTGAGGGGCCTCGGGACACCCGGGTGACCCTCTGGGGTGTCCCACGGGAACCACAACGGAACCAGAACCTTATAGACAAAGATCAGACCTATAAGACCCCAGACAACCTGGTAAGTATCCTGAAGCGTCCATTTCCGCCGTACAAAGAACGCGCTCTGGTCCGCGTGGTTTCCTTTTCTTTCGACAAGAATCGTCAGAACCAAAGAAGCTAGGAAGAGCTTTGTTAGAGGTATCTTCACATCCATGGCGAACCCCTAGACCCCATCTCTCGCTGACGCGATTCAGACCCAAACGATGTCCGTCGGTCGAAGCTGCCTGCAAACGTCCTCCGTGTCCGCTCCAATCCCGACACATGGCAGCAGCAGCACCAAAGCGACCGACCACTTCATCATGACGGCAATGATCCATATCCTCATCCTCCTCTGAGCAGGAGCATAACGAGAGGGATCCGTCTTTAACATTCAGGTTGTATTAATTCTGCGCGCTGCGGTCAGGGTGGAATATTCGGTAGTCTTAGCAATTGGTGGGTGCATCGCCCCAGGAACAGGGAAACCTCCGCAGATTTCTCAGATGGCTTCCTGGACCTGGGCTCGTCTAATAAGTTCGGCTGGTTATCGGCCTCCCCGTACCCCTCCCATCAAGGGTGGGGGGGCTGAAAAAACGCTCTCCCACCAGGGGAGAGGTGGTTTTTGCCGGAACTGTGGGGCAGTCTCGCGAAACACGGGATTACCTGCCGTTCCTGGCGGACTGGAAAGTCCGTCCCACAGGGCAGAAGTTGTGTAAGAGTTACAAGGACACGCTTCCCCACGTTTGGGTATTTTACGACTCAAACCGCCTCCCGTGTCAATGGTAAGTGTTCCGCAATGGTAACGATTCAGTTACGTGCGGCCCATGCCGGGAATACGCAAGAACCTCACCGCAGAGAGCGCAGAGAACACAGAGCGCTCGGTGCGCGCTGCTGAGCGCACCGAGCGTCTTCTCTGCGAACTTTGCGGCCTCCGCGGTGAACTGCTTTTCTGATTCGTCCTCGTGTAACTAAAGGCTTACATTCCGATTCCCCGTGGAATTGACCCGCATTGCGTCTACGGGTTACAATGCTTCAGCTCCTGAGGAGGCGGCCATTTGAAGGCATACCCGCTGATGATGCTGATCCACGGCAAGCCTGTTCTGGTCGTGGGCGGAGGCAGGGTAGCCTTGCGTAAAGTCCGCAACCTCCTCGAATGCGGCGCGGAGGTCACGGTCATATCGCCGGAAGTGGAAGACGAGCTGCAAAACCTCGCTGCAGAAGGGAGCGTGCATTGGATAGCCGAAGCCTTTCGAGAAGAGCTTGTGCCGAGCATCCCTGAACCGGCGCTGATTTTCGGGACGACGGATCAGAGAGACGTTAACGCGCGTATCAACCGCTTTGCGGCGGAAAGAGGCATCCCCTGCAACATCGCGGATGTCCCTGAGCTGTGCACGTTCACCGTCCCGGCCGTTGTGAGCCGCGGAGATCTCACGATTGCGGTGAGCACGAGCGGCGCGTCGCCTGCGCTGGCCCGGCGAATCAGGGAACGTCTCGAAGCGGAGTTCGGCGCTGAGTATGAAGTCCTGACCAGAATGCTCGCCGGTGTGAGGCAAGCGGTTATCCCGCTGGGATACTCATCGGACTGCAATAGGGAGCTGTTCTTTCAGATCGTGGATTCGCCTCTGATGGAGGCCGTGAAAGCGAAGGATTCGCAGCAGGCTGTGTCTGTGCTGCGTTCGTATCTCCCCGAAGGCATTGCCGTGGAGCAAATCGTCTACGAAGCCATGGACCATAAGGCAGGCAGGGACTGAACCGGTGGATCTCCTCTTTTTCAAGATAGCCATTGTCCTGTACCTGGGTGCCGCGCTGGGATACCTTGTCTTTCTCATGATTTCGTCAGGCGCTCAGCCGTGGATCGGCTTCTTGTTCGCTGTCGGCGGCTTTGCGGCTCACAGTCTATCAATTCTGCACCGTGCGATCTTCTCAGGGTTTATTCCCCTGGCAACACCGTTCGACGTGGTCTCGTTCTTTTCCTGGGTCATTGTGGGGCTCTTTCTCATGATCCGGTATCGCGATCCCAGCCCGATCTTTGGGTCCATCGTCACGCCACTGGCCGCGGTCCTTCTTCTGTACGCTTCGACGCTTTCCTATCAGATCAGGGAGCCCATTGTCCCGGTCCTCAAGACCTGGTGGTTGCCCATACATGTGGTGCTTGCAGTGGCCGGCAATGCGATCTTCGCTTTGATGGCTACAGGAGGGCTCATGTATATCGTGCAGGAAAGGCTCATCAAGACGAAGCGCATCGGCCGTCTGCACCATCTCCTTCCATCGCTGGAAACGCTCGACACAATCAACAGGCACGGTCTGCCATTCGGATTTTTTCTGCTTACCATCGGGATCATCTCCGGCGCTCTCTGGGCAGGGAGCGTCTGGGGCTTTTACTGGAGTTGGGACCCAAAGGAAACGTGGAGTCTGATCACGTGGTTCGCGTACGCGGCTATGGTGCATCAGCGCGTGGTTCTGGGATGGCGAGGCAAGCGTGCCGCGGTACTCGCGATCTTAGGATTCTGTTTGGTCATGTTCACATTCGTTGGTGTCAGCTCGCTATTGGGCGGCCATCACGCGTTCACCGGCAATTCGCGCTTCATGGGGCCTTCAAGACTATGAGCCTGCACGTCATGGTCATAGGTCTGAATCACATGACTGCCCCGGTCGAGATCCGGGAACGGATAACCTTTGCCCGCGACATTGACGGTTCCATCACGCGCTCGCTTCTAAACCTGGAGGGAGTGGAAGAGGCGGTGGTCCTCTCCACGTGCAACCGAGCAGAAGTAATCGTGATGACGGTAGATTTGGAGAACGCGGCCGATCGCATCCTGCGAGTGGTCGGGGAAGCGCACGGGCTCGACGTGGAGCCGTACCGTGAATTCTTCTACGTGAAAGGCGCCGCGGACGCAGTACGTCACGTCTTCCGGGTCACAGCCAGCTTGGACAGCATGGTTCTCGGCGAACCTCAAATCCTGGGCCAGGTAAAGGATAGCTACCGACATTCGACGCTTCTCAACGCGAGCGGGCCGCTTCTCAACAGGCTCATGCATCGGGCTTTCTTCACGGCCAAACGTGTCCGTAACGAAACCGGAGTGGGCAAAGCCGCGATTTCAGTCGCCTATGTCGCGGTTGAGCTGGCACGGAAGATCCTTGGGGAATTAACGGACAAGCGGGTTCTGCTCATAGGCGCAGGCGAAATGGCCGAACTTGCTGCACGGCACCTTATGAGCCAGGTGAATCGGCCGGTAACGATCATCAATCGAACATACGACACTGCGTGCGCACTTGCCGTACAGCTCTGCGGCAACGCAATCTCCATGGAGGAGCTGGACATCGGCCTGGCCGAGGCTGACGTGGTAATCACGTCCACAGGGAGCCGCGAACCTATCATACAACCGGACCAGATGATGGTCGCTATGCGGCGTAGACGCAATCGGCCGGTCTTCATCATCGACATAGCCATACCGCGAGACGTGGATCCTGAAGTCAATGATATTGACGGGGTCTATTTGTACAACATCGATGACT
>JBMOME010000310.1:0-38037 GCA_049323095.1 Thermodesulfobacteriota bacterium | reverse complement strand
CTGTCTGAATCACGCGTCCTTGCCGTCCCCAGTGCAACGGTCGATGAGTTCGACAAGGTCAATGATCTCGATCTTTCCCTCGTTCCCGGTAGTCTTCACAGCGTCTTCAAGGTTTATCAGGCAGAACGGACAAGCGGTCACAATTACCTGCGCGCCGATCTCCTCCGCCATCCGGACCCGCCGCTCACCCATCCTTTCCTTCTCTTCTTCGTTCTCATACCACAGCAGGAGACCTCCGCCACTACAACAGAAACTCCGAGTAAACGACCGCTCCATGTCTTGAAATCGAATTCCTGGGATCTGTTTGAGCACGTACCGGGGATCATTATAGATTCCATTGTGGCGCCCCAGGTAGCACGGATCGTGATACGTCACCAGTCTTCCGTGGAGGTACTTGTCATGAAGGCTGAGGTTCCCGTTTCTGACATACCTGGCCAACAGCTCGCTCGCATGAACCACTGGGAACTTGACCGGATAGTCGTTGCGCATCGCGTTGAGCGCATGGGGGTCGAAGGCCACGATCTCCTTGTACTGCCTGGCCTGCAACGCCTCGATGTTCTTCTGAGCTACTTGCTCGAAGAGCCCTTCTTCTCCCAATCTCCGGATTTCATTGCCTGAATCGGTTTCGTCCGGCCCCAGGATGCCGAAGTCGGCTCCGGCTCGGTTCAGTATCCTCGAGAAAGAGCGAGAGATCTCCTGAATCCTCGGATCGAATGAGCCGCAACTGTCTACGAAGAAGAGCAGGTCCGCGGATTCTCCTTGTCCCAGAATGCGCACCTCGCAGTCCTGGAGCTCCTTGGTCCAGTCTGCTCTCTTGTTCTTTGCTCCAGCGTATGCATTCCCTTTCTTTTTGATCTGCTGCATTGGCTTCTGAAGCGACGATGGCATACGGCCCTGCTCGACGAGGTATCTTCGCATATCCACGATCTTGTCGATATACTCGATAAAGATCGGGCATTCCTGCTCACATGCGCCACAGGTGGTGCAGGCCCAGATCTCTTCTTCCTTGATCACGCCGCCGGTGAATTCTTCCTCACCTGGATTGGGAGGAGCGCCGAAAACAGGATAGTGTTTATACGCGTAATCTCTGGACTTTACACTTATCATGCGCGGAGAAAGCGCTCGACCTACAGTGGTGGCCGGGCAATTGTCAGAGCATCGGCCGCAATCAGCGCACGAATAGAAATCCAGCACGTGCTTCCAGGTGAAGCGCTCGAAGCGACTGAGGCCGCATTCCGGCAGTTCCATCCAGTCCGACACCCCGCACTGGACCGGTTTGATCGCACCCTTATTGAGATTGGCCAGGAACACATTGGGTATCGCGGTGATCACGTGGAAATGCTTTGATATGGGCAGGTAATTCAGCAACCCGAAGAATATAAGGATATGAGCCCAATAGCCCCCGACATGGAGCATATTGAGTGTGGATGCGCCCGCGCCTGACATGAAGACCGCCGACAGGTTCGCGGCTGGAAACGCGGCCGTAGAATGGCGAGCCGTTTGCCCGAGGAGGGCGCTACCGTCGAAAATCATGTCCGTGACCATCAAGCCTGCGACCAGACCCAGAATCACATACGCTTCAGCGCCGTGGCCGGAACCTTCAGGGTGCTGGTACCGAGCGGGCTTGAAGACAGCCCGACGGATAATCGCCACGATACAGACGGCCAGCACAATCAGGACCGTGTAGTCCTTGAGCACTTCATATGCAAGACCGACCGAGCCGGTCAGGAACGGCAGGTGAAAGTCGGCAAAGAACCCTCGGCCGATCAGAGTCAGAGACCTGAGAGACAGGATCATGAAACCTGCGAACAGCAGGATATGGAGGATACCGGCAAGCGGGTACCGCGGCTGACGGGCTTGTCCGAATCCGTAGAGCAGCATCAATTTGATGCGTTGCGGGATGTCCGACAGCCTTGCGTCAGGAAGGGTCTTTCTCAGGAGGTCGATCCGTCGGTACATCACGTAGATAAAGAAGCCGACGGCTGAAACGAGAATCACAAAGGCAATTGCCGGAGCAGGAATGCCGGCCAAGGCAACGTTAGCCGGCTCGAGCAGCGTCATGGGCACAACCTCTGAAAGAAATGTACCTCACAGCCCAACGCACACCTATTTGGGTCGTGTGGGCGTCCGGCCAAGTACTCTGATTTCTAAATCCGGTGCTGTGTATCGGCAAAGATTGGTGGGACAGGCGTCTCGCCTGTCTAAAGAAAATGACAGGCAGGATGCCTGTCCCACCAAAGCCATGAATCCGCGGCCGCACTTCTGAAACCGAGCACTGAGTACCCTAGAATGCAGTCTCGTACTTAGCACGACTTCAGTCATTCCGGCGGAAACCGGAGTCCAGGTCCAAAAGACCTTCCTAGCATTGGCCCATCAACTGATCAGGACAGCCAGAATTTTCGCAGGCTTATCGCCGTGAGCTCGAACCAGGTGCGTGCTCGTGGAGTCATAGTAGACAGCGTCTCCAGGACGCAGCACTTCTCGGGTATCGTCTACCAGCACCTCCATCTCGCCTTCCAGGACGTAGATGAACTCCTGCCCGTCATGAGTGGATGGCTCATCGGACGACGCGGGCTGGAGCGTTACGATGAACGGCTCCATTCGACGATCCTTCTTGCCTGCTGCAAGAGACTCATATTCGTAACCGTGGCTCGTCTGCCTGGACTTGCCGAAGCGGGCGAATCGTCGCCGCTGATCCGCCCGGACAATGGTGAAAGCCTGCTCGCCCTCGGAAATCAAGACGGACATGCTCATTGCCAGAGCATTGCTCAGCTTAATGAGCTGTCCCAAGGGCAAAATAGTCTCTCCTGCTTCGACCTGACCCAAGACATCCGCCGCGATCCCGGTCTTCTCCGAGAGCTCCTGAAGGGTGAATCCTCTGCTTTCACGGCTCGCACGCAACCGCTGGCCGTGACTGACCGCGGCTTCCTGTTCGGCAACGGCTTTCGCGTCTGCAAGGGCTTCAGAGTCAGTAAGGAGATCGTCGCCTCCGTGCTCTCCATATGCGTCAACAGCTCTTCGAAGATCTTCGTATGCGGTTTCTTTCTTTTCTTCACTCATGATCGTTCCTTTCGGGTCGCGATCTGCGCGTGGGCCCCGCTGTCGCCCGGTCGGCGCCGGATGCTACATGGATCTGCCGGGGACTCCGATATTCCTCGCAATAACGATACGCTGCACTTCGGATGTGCCTTCACCGATGTCCAGAAGTTTCTGATTACGGTAATGGCGTTCCACCGCATACTCTTTCATGAGACCGTAGCCGCCGTGGAGTTGCACCGCGTGGTTGGCCGCGCGGTAATAGGTCTCAGAACAGACCAGCTTGGCCATCGCGGAATCCTTAGGGGTCATTCTGTCGCTATCCATGAGCCAGCAGGCCCGGTACAAAAGCAGCCTGGCCATTTCTATCTCGGTATACATGTCCGCGAGCTTGAATGCATTGATCTGGAACGACCCGATCGGCCTATTGAACTGCTGCCGTTTCTTTGCGTAATCCAGGCCGAGCTCAAACGCCCCTTGAGCTCCGCCCAATCCCATAGCTGCTATGGAGAGCCTGCCGCCATCGAGGGTCTTGAGCATTTGATGGAAACCTTCGCCACGCTGTCCAAGCAAATTCTCTTTGGGGACTCGGCAATCCTGGAAGGTGAGGAGCCCGGTATTGGAAGAGCGCCAGCAGAGCTTCCCATGCATGGTTTCCGTTATGAATCCCTTGGTGCCGTTTTCCACAAGAATGCAGCTGATCTCCGGCTTGCCCGGTGCCCTTTCTCCGGTCACGCACTGCACTACGCAGACGGCGCTGATAGGTGTGCTCGAATTGGTAATGAAGATCTTGCTCCCGTTAATCACCCATTCGTTGCCGTCCAGCACAGCCGTGGTCTGAGATGCACCCGCGTCCGATCCAGCGTTCGGTTCGGTCAGCCCAAACGATGCGAGAATCTTTCCCTTGCACAAGTCAGGGAGCCATTTCTTCTTCTGCTCTTCGCTACCGAAATAGTAAATCGGCGCGATTCCCAACGAATTCCCCGCGGCCACGGTTGCCGCGTGAGAACCGTCGATTCTCGCGATTTCCTCGACGATAATGATGTAATTGACGTACCCAACCTCACTGCCACCGTATTCCTCGGAAACAAAGGGGCCGAAGAAGTCCAGTTCGCCCATCTTCTGCGTCAGCTCGACGGAGAATTCCTCCTTATCGTCCAGCTCCTGGGCAATGGGCGCTATTTCCTTTTCTGCGAACTCTCGCACAACCTTCCTGGTAAGCTCAGCGTCCTTGGGTAGATCGAAATTCAAAGACATGGATAAACCCCCTTATGCGACGGCAAGATGCATTGCACGGGTTCTGCCGAAGCGCCTCCTCTCAGCTTCGACCGAGCACAGTCTGCCGTGACTGACAGCATTCGCCCCCTGGAACCATTGGTTCCCGAGTCGCGACATCGCATCTCAATGCCTGAAAAGCTGTGGATGATTCACTGCCCGGTAGTGCCAAAGCGCTAGATCGGAGAGAAACAGACGCTTCTGCGTAACGCTTTGTAGTTACCAGAGAGGTCCCAAACTGTCAAGACGAACTCCGGAGCGAAAGTACGCGTTCAGTTACTCGCGGGACTCGCCGTGACAAATTGGGTCAAACGCTCTTCTGCTGTCTTTAGCAACAAGCATTCAGCTTTAAAGTCAGTGGGATATCATGAAACAAAAATATCCTTCAGAATTCAAATGCCTTATTTATCTGATTTTTATTGACAAAAGCGCGCTCCTTCTGGTAAATAGTAACATTGAACGCATTTATCGACATGAATAGATTTGCCTGTATGTTGCTGGAGTGGTCCTCGCCCCGAAAAAGGGCAGCTGCTTTCACCGGCCCAACCACAAGGAGTATTCCCAGATGAGCTTGTCTCGAAGCGGAACAGTCGCTATCTGCGGTCTGGTTCTGACGTTGTTGGGTTGCGGTGAAGGGGATATCCCAAAGCAGCGTGAGCTCGTTGAAAGGGACCAGCGAATTTCGAGCCTCCAGGCAGATCTTGACGATAAAACACGGGAACTTACGGTCCGCCAGCAAGAAACGGAGGCCGCGCGAAATGAGCTCAGGTCGCTGCGCCAGCGGGTGCAGGAGCTTGATAGACAGAGTGCCCGCGTTCAGGCAACTCCCGAGAGTCCTAGCATCAAAATCGCTCCTGACGCTGAGGCCGGCAAGTTATCGCTCATGGGCGCCAAGGCTTTGGCCGAGTTCCGGGCCTCCCAACTGCAAGAGCGGCTGGATCAGTTGAAGCGGGACTTAGATCGCAAAGAGCAAGCTCTTAAGTCTCTGAGTAGAGATGCGTCCCAGAAAGCACAGGAAGTCGAGGCCCTTCAGAAGCGAATGGAAGGCATTCAATCCGCTGAACAAACCAGGACCCAGGAGCTTACGGCCAAGTTGAATCAAATTAGTACTGAACTAAACAAACGCGCAGAAGAATCTGAGAGGTTGAAGAAGGATCTTTCCGACAAGACACACATGCTCGATGCACTGAAGAATGCCGTAACCGATGCAGGTCAATTGAAAGCCAACGCGCTCGCGGAACTTAAACAGGCGAGCGAAGCTTTGACTGAGAAAGAGAAGCAACTGGAGGACGCACGCCAGAAGACCGAGGCCTACCGAACCGAACTCCTCTCCACACAAGAGGACATGGAGCGAGCACAACAGGAAGCGGAACAGTGCCTCCGGTCAGCCGAAAAACTCAAGGCGGAGCTGGCCCGTCAGGGTGACGAGACGGCACAGCTCCGGACCGAGCTTGCTCAGGTGAGTCAGCGTCTTCAGACACTGGAATCCAAGCAGGACGACCCCTCTACCGTACGACCTTCACCCCTCGACAGGTTGCTCCGGGGGCCGGACCAACAAGAACAAGACACCTCGGAAGAGGAAGAATAAGTCTCCTAGCTCCCGGCAGGCCACGAGGCCACCTTTTCCAGGAACACCAGCGACTTGATCTCCTGTCCGCTCAGGTGGCGAACAAACGACGAAAGGGCTGCCCGCAACTCTTTTGCCCCTCTCTTCGTCAATTTGAGTCGGGAGGCCGCGCCGCTGCGGAATGCCAAACCTCGGCGAACCAGCGCGAGGGTGTCCGGCGAGATCACGACATCCGTCGTGGAGCCGGTTGCACATCCAGGGTGGACAACTCCTCCGTTACCTGGCGAGAAGAACGCGTCTTGTCCAGGGTCGATCTTCTTCCCGCAAACAGAGCAGAGATGGAATTCAGGCGCATAGCCAAGCAGACCCAGGAGTCGAATTTCTTCCAGCAAAGAAGCGGCCGGAGCAGGGAGAGTGCCTTCGAGACGCTCAAGAAAGTCGACCACGAAATCAAACAGCGCTGCGTCCGCCTGGCCTTCCGGGACGAATTGTTGAGCCAATTCCAGGAAATATGAGGCGAGGGTAACCTTCCGGAAGTCCGATCGGATCCCGAGAAGCCCTTTGACCACGTGAGCTTCGTCGATCCATATGAGGTTATCTTTCTTACGCGGGCGAAGCAGGAGATCGACCAGCGTCAATGGTTCCAAGTGGCCCCCAAACCGCTGGCGGCTCTTCTTGGCGTTCTTTGCCACCCCGCGCAGCCAGCCGCCCTCTCTTGTGAGGAAGACCACAAGCTCATCAGCTTCACCACGATCCTTCTTGCTGAGAATAATGGATCTGACCACGTGTCATCCTGTCCATACCGCGAGCCCCTGAAGGCGATCAAAATCCTCCCACGCCCCCATAGACATCGTGTTTTTGGACCCATTCCTTTTGGTGAGCGATAAAGGCCTTTTCCGCTCCCGACCGGCGAGCTTCAAGCTCGTTGAGTTCCTTTTGCGCTCTTGTCTGCATGGTCGGATTCAACATATACACCATCGCTCCCGCTTGCTGGAGCACGTCAGGTTGAGCAGGTGCGCCTTTCAGAGCCAGAATGGCGAGCGTGTTAATACCCCAGGGACTGAAATTCGGGTCACCTTTTCTCTGAGCCGCAGCAATAGCCGCATCCATGGATCGATAATCAGCTAAGTCGTCCAAGCATGAGAACGCCGTTTGCAGCAGATCGAGGCGGCGAGACACAAGGTTGGCAAAAGTGGCCGCCTTGTCCCGATTGGGGTTCGCTGTGGCCTGCCAGAGTTTGGCCAATTCATCTGCCGCCTGTTTCTGGAACGAGAGCCCCCACAGGGCGAACTGATATCCTCCTGCCTCATCAAGGATCTGTCTTCCGAAAGATAAGACAAGTTTGTATGCTTGCGCGGCTTTGTCCGGCTGTCCCTTTGCCTGATGCATCTTCCCCTTCTTCATGGCAGCCTGCGCATAATCCCGGAAAACTTCCCAGGGCATAGGACGACGTTTGTCACCAGGGCCGTTCTTGAAATCACCGTGGTAAGCGTGCAGGAATCCGCCGCTTTTCAGTTGCGCGGCCTTGAAAAAGAGCGCGAGACCTCTACCTTTCTGGTCAATGCCTTTGGGCCCGCGTTCCTTGGGATGGAGGCTCTCCAGTTCCTTGTAGATATCCGTGGCCACGCCGGGAGTGGCCGGGTCCATGAACGGTGCGTCCTCTTTGCCCAAGAGCCCAAGCTGATCGAGTTTCTGGACGGCGATCCGGAAGCGGGCCGCAAGCTCTTCCTGCTCCGGGGAAGGATAGGAAGCGGCGGATTGCACCGCATATCTGACCGACAAGGGTCTTTCCAGCCACCACCGATTCCCTTCTCCGACCCAAAGCAGGGTCATCTCGAAGGTGGCCGGCCCTCGCAAGTTGCTAGCCAATTGGGGGCCCTGAAACACGAGCGTCGCCTCAAAGCGCTGCGTCTTGCCGTCCTCTGACGTAAGCTTCTTGTCAATGGTGAATGATTTCAGTCCGTTCAGCTTACCGCGATATCGGTCCAGGAACGGCTGCACGTCGTCAGCCTTGATTTCTTTCCCCGTGACAATGTCCGGGTGCATGATTTTGATGAGCTCCTGACCGTTTGCGGCCTCGAAGACGCGCACAAACGCGCGCACCGCGTCTTCGGGAGTTTCTGACGGTCCGAGAAAGCCAAGGAGCCCTACGAAGCCGACAACTGCCAAGCAGAGGCAGCGCGGGGCTTGGGAGCGTTTGGTCATGAGTCCGTCTCCCTCGGGAGTTCCGCGTACAGTAGACGCAGTCGGTGCAGCGCAATGGCACACACGGCTTCCGGTACGCAGGTGGAGAGTATTTATCTTGTTCTTTGGACTACTTCAAGGCCATTTTTCGAGAAAGATCCGGCAGCGGCTATGCCCGTGTTTAGATCCGGTTGGATTGCTCCAGCGAGCGCACGAACGGAATCGTAATTCGTCTCCCCTGTTCGAGCGAAGCTTGGTCCAGCAGGTCGAGAATGGTGTCCAGGTCCTTGACGTTACGGGATTTTCTCGTCACCAGATATCGAGAAACGTCCGATGAGAGTCTCACGTTGCGGTCCCTGGCCATCTTGTCCAATATCAGCAAGCGAACTCCATCAGAAGGGGGCTCAAGGTGAAACACCAGGCCTGCGTGCACACGGGAAATTAAGTGCTCGTTGTCGGCGAACACTTCGTCAGGTGACCGCCTGGAAGCCAACATGAGAGGAAGGCCAGCTCTCGTGAGCTTGTTGGAGAGAGTCCACAGGTGGATCATTCCGTCCTGGTCGAGAAGATGGACATCGTCCACCGCAACCCCGCGCGGGGGGAGTTCGTCGAAATGAGATACAAGCTCCTGGAGCTCAGGGAACTCAGGCTCTTGTCCCGACAGCGCGAGGTATTCGATTCCGGGAGTGTCATCTGAAGCGCGAACTCTGAAGAGCGCCGAAGCCGCCCTGAGTATGTGGGTCTTGCCGGTTCCCGCAGTACCGTAGAGAAAGAGAGGCGGAAACGGTCCCGATGGCGCCCCGTAAACGGAGCGGATGGTTGCAAGCGCCTGCTCTATCCCCTCGTGAACAACGAGGTTATCGAAAGCAAATCTATGGGGAGTGTTGAGCGGCATGACCAGTTGAATCATGTTCCCCATTCTAAAGTTGAACGGCAAACCGTTCAATCCCCAAAATGGCCTGACACTGTGCAGATCGGTTCGGATAAGAGGCTTCACAAAAGACTTGACAGGCTCAGCAGCCTTGATTAATTAAAGATTAGCCGCGTAAAGAAGATTCCCACCCCCAGGAGTCCGGATCCAACCGATATAATTCAGGTGTCAAAGGGAGTGGACCAGATCTCGGGAACGAGCGCCCTCAGCATCGATTGACCCGTCTCAGGAACATCTTCAATCCCAGGCTCACATTACGAACCATTTTCCCTCAATAATTAGCATCAGGAGATTCCATGGACATTGGAGAACTGAAAGAAAAGAAGGTCAGTGAACTCTTGGCCATCGCCAACGCGCTCGAAGTTGAAGGTGCGAGCAGCATGCGCAAACAAGAGCTGATCTTTGCCATTCTTCAGGCGCAACAAGAAGCTGAGGCTGAAGGGCCCATTCGCGGAGAAGGGGTCCTGGAGTGCCTTCCGGATGGTTTCGGCTTCCTTCGGGCGCCGGATTACAATTACCTTCCCGGACCGGATGACATCTACGTCTCGCCCAGTCAGATACGAAGATTCAACCTGAGAACCGGTGACACGGTCTCGGGTTACATCCGTCCGCCAAAAGACACGGAACGGTACTTCGCCTTGCTCAAGGTGGAGACGGTAAACGGCCAAGATCCTGAGAAAATTCGGGACAAGGTGCTGTTCGACAATCTTACACCGCTCTACCCCGACGAGAGGCTGCACTTGGAAACCGCGCCCAGGGGTTATTCCATGCGGGTGATGGATCTACTCACCCCTATCGGGAAAGGACAGCGCGGGTTGATCGTGTCTCCGCCAAAAGCTGGAAAAACGGTGCTTCTCCAGCAGATTGCCAACAGCCTCACCATCAACCACCCGGACGTGTACCTGATCGTGCTCCTCATCGACGAGAGGCCCGAAGAAGTCACGGACATGCAGCGCTCGGTGAGGGGCGAGGTCATCTCCTCCACATTCGACGAACCTGCTCAGAGGCATGTCCAAGTTGCGGACATGGTGATTGAAAAGGCCAAGAGGCTCGTGGAACACAAACGGGACGTGGTGATTCTCCTCGACAGCATCACGCGCCTTGCGCGGGCACACAATACTGTGGTGCCTGCCAGCGGAAAGATCCTCTCCGGCGGTGTGGATTCCAATGCGCTCCATCGTCCGAAGCGCTTCTTCGGTTCCGCGAGGAACGTGGAAGAGGGCGGGAGCCTTACCATCATCGCCACCGCGCTCATAGACACCGGGAGCAAGATGGATGAAGTGATCTACGAAGAATTCAAGGGCACCGGCAACATGGAGATACATCTTGACCGGCGGCTCCTTGAACGGCGTATTTTCCCGTGTATCGACATCAACCGTTCCGGCACGAGGAAGGAAGAACTGCTCTCGGATCAAAGCGACCTGCAAAAGATCTGGCTCTTGAGAAAGCTCCTGGCAGACATGAACTCGGTGGATGCCATGGAATTCCTCTTGGACAAGATCATGCAGACGGATTCGAACCGAGAATTCCTCGAGATCATGAACAAGTAGGCCTGTTGTTCCGGGCAACCGAAATTTGTCTTCTTTGAGGATTTCTGGTAAATTAATTTATTTGAACTTATCGGCGGAGGACGTCATGAAGAAAGATATACATCCGGCATTCATCGATACGGTCTTCAGGTGCGCATGTGGCAATGAAATCCACACCCGATCCATGAAAGAAGAGGTGCGGCTCGAGATTTGCTCTGCGTGCCATCCGTTCTTCACCGGCAAGCAGAAGCTGGTGGACAGCGCGGGACGAGTCGAGCGGTTCATGAAGAAGTACGGAGAAAAGGCCACCAAGCCGACCACAGCGGCAAAAAAGACCAAGAAAGCCACAAGACCTACTACCAGAAAAACCGCGACGAAGAAAACAGCAACCGCGAAAAAAGCGGAGGCGCCAAAGAAGAAGGCAGCGGAGTGAGCTTATCGCATGTCCTTGGACGTGGCAGTCCGGGGCCGATTTTGGTTTCTCAATCATTCTCAGAGAACTACACGCCAAGTCTCGATAGCCATTCCCCAGGAATCACCATATGTTAATCAGTAATCTTGCCGACAAAGAGAAACAAATCCGTGTCGGGGGCCAAGCTGTGATCGAAGGGATCATGATGCGAGCCCCCCGCACGTTCACTGTGGTGGTGAGAAAGCCAGGAGGGGACCTCGCGGTGCGTGAAGACCGCTGGTACTCACCCATGGAGAAGTGGCCGCTGCTGAAACGGCCTTTCCTCAGGGGTTGCATTGTGCTGTACGAAGCCCTTTTCAACGGGATCCAGGCGCTGACCTATTCAGCACAGGAAGCCCTCGGTGAGGACGAGGAGCCGCTTGGACCTTGGGCGTTGACTGGTACTATCGGTCTCGCAATCGGCGGAGCAGTCCTCCTTTTCGTGGTCATCCCACACCTCGCTACCTTGGGAGTGGGGGCGCTCCTGGGAACCGATTTGGGAGTGCGGAGCGTCTGGTTTCACGTGATTGACGGCGTGATTAAAGTAAGCATTTTCGTAGCTTACATTGCACTGATTTCCCTGCTCAAGGAGATCCGCCGAGTCTTCCAGTACCATGGCGCGGAGCACAAATCCATACACGCGTACGAGCAGGGAGACGAGCTCACAGTCGAGAACGCGCGAAAGTACTCCACGTTTCACGCCCGGTGCGGCACAGCGTTTATCCTCCTGGTGCTCATCTTCAGCATATTCTTGTTCACCGCTGTCTTCCCGTTGATGCCGAAAGACCTGCTCGGGAACAAGATCGTAACCAACGCCTTCTATATCTTTGTGAAGATTCTTCTCTTGCTACCCATAGCCGGGTGCTCCTACGAAATCATCCGCCTGGGTGAACGCGTCAACAACCCTGTGTTGAATGCGCTGCTTGTGCCAGGCATGTGGATGCAGAAACTCACCACCAGGGAACCGAGCGACGACCAGATTGAAGTAGCGCTTGTAGCACTGACGCGCACCCTGGAAAAAGAGCGGCTCTGGGCCGGTGGAGATTCCTCCGCGTGACGAGATATCATGCAGGTACTTGCTAAGCTGGAACAACTCAGCCGTCGATACGAGGAGCTGAACGAAGAGCTCGCCAGCCCCGAAGTGCTCTCCGACCCTCAAAAACTGCGAAAGATGGGCAAGGAGCGGGCTGAGCTGGACGACATCATGAAGGTCTACAATGACCTGACCGATGTCATGCAGGAGATCGGCGACCTGAAGTCTATTGTTCGAGACGAAGAAGACCCTGAATTGGTAAAAATGGCCAAAGAGGAGCTCCCGGGCTTGGAAGAACGTCGCGACCGATTGGAAGAAGAGCTGAACGTGCTCCTGCTTCCCCGGGATCCTAACGACGAGAAGAATACCTTTCTGGAGATCCGAGCTGGAACGGGCGGCGAAGAAGCAGCGCTTTTTGCCTCCGATCTGTTCAGGGCTTATTGCCGGTATGCGGAGGCCCGCGGGTGGCACGTGGAAATCATGTCCATGTCCCAAGCCTCCACCGGAGGCATCAAGGAAGTCATTGCACTCATTCAAGGTAACGGGGCTTACTCCCGACTGAAATATGAACGAGGAGTGCATCGTGTGCAGCGCATACCCGTGACCGAATCTCAGGGCCGTATCCACACGTCCGCGGTAACCGTTGCCGTGCTCCCCGAGGCCGATGAAGTCGACGTCACAATCGACCCAAAGGACTTGCGGATTGACGTATTTCGCTCGTCTGGGCCCGGTGGACAGAGTGTGAACACTACGGATTCCGCGGTTCGGATCACGCACCTGCCCACGAATCTGGTCGTCTCGTGCCAGGACGAGAAATCTCAGCATAAGAACAAGGCCAAGGCACTCAAGATACTCAGGGCTCGTCTGCTCGACGTCATCGAGGCGGAACAACAATCAGCCATCAGCGCCGAGCGCAGAGCTCAGGTGGGCACCGGAGACCGCTCGGAACGAATACGCACGTACAACTTCCCGCAGAATCGGGTTACCGACCATAGGATCGGCCTCACTCTGTACAGGCTCGAAGGCGTGATGTCCGGCGATCTCGACGAGATAATTGATGCCCTTACTTTGCACTTCCGGACTGAAGCTCTCAAGGAGAGCCATGCCGTCTAACGCTAGGTTCGCATGAAATCGGCTTTAGTCATGGTCCCGCCGAATATTCCAAGTATGGACTCTGCTGCCGGAGGCCGGTTTCAAGCCACGTACAACGCGGACGGCAGGCGCGCGAGCCACTGGATTCCGCTCTGGATTTGCTATGGAGCAGCATCGGTGCCCGGTGCGCGTGCTTTGGACTGCAACGTTGAGGGCATCTCCCGAGAGGATTTCCTCCGCTCTGTGCCCGCTTACGACATCTATCTTTTTTTCGTGAACGAGGAAACCGTCAGCCACGACCTGGAAACCGCGCGGTTGCTCAGCGAGCAAAGGCCTCAATCACATATCGTCTTTTGCGGCCCGTACAGCTCTGTGGCGCCTGAAGCTCCACTTCAAGGTCCTGGAGTTTCCGCGGTGATTCGAGGCGAAATCGAAGCCCCCTTGAGGCAACTGTGCAACCATCGGCGATTCTCGGAGATCGAGGGCCTCTCCTGGAAGGATGGAGACCAGATCGTCCACAACCCGGATGCCGCGCCCCTGGAAGATCTCGACTCATTGGAATGGGCCGCGCGTATCATCCGGCGAGACCTTCCGCTCCTCCAGTATCGGATACCTTATTTGAAGTACCCGTACATCTCGATTTTTTCGGGTCGGGGATGTCCCTATCGGTGCACGTACTGCCTGTGGCCACAGGCCTTAAGCGGCCATCGATATCGCACGCGGAGCATTAGTGACGTGGCCGCGGAGATGCTCTGGATCCGAGACGCCATGCCAATGGTGAAGGAGATCCAGATCGAGGACGACACCTTCACCTGCGATCGTAACCGTGTTTTAGAGCTGTGCGACATTCTGGAAGGATCGGGAATTACCTGGTCCTGCTGCAGTCGATACGATATTTCCGGTGATGTGCTTGCACGCATGAAACAAGCCGGCGTGCGTAATCTGGTGGTAGGCTTTGAATCAGGAAATGATGAGATCCTGCGGAACGTGAAGAAGGGCCTGACTACCGGGCAGGCTAATCGCTTTATGCAGGATTGTCGTAGACTAGGGATTACGGTTCATGGGTGTTTCGTGTTCGGTTTGCCTGGCGAGACCAAGGAAACCATGCATGAAACGCTGGCTTACGCGCTGGAGCTTAAGCCCAACACGGTCCAGTTCGCCATAGCGTCCGCGTACGAGGGAACTCACTTCTATGAGTACCTCAAAGAGAATGGATTCCTGCGGCACGAGCACGGGATTACCAATTCGGGACACCTCAGCGCCCGCTTCGATTATCCGAACCTGACCGGCGAGGAAATCAACGCGTTCGCACACCATGCATGGCGATCGTACTATTTGCGCCCTTCAACCATTGCCCGATCCATGCTCGGCGCGTTCACCAGCCTCGACGAAGCAGGCAGATTCCTCCACGGAGTAAGGTACGTGGGGGACTACCTCATCATGGCCTCTCCTCATCAGAAGAAATCCTGACGCTTGACGCTTCGAGCCGCCTATGTCCTCACGGGAGGACCTTCACCCGCGTGCCCACATCGACCAGATCATAGAGCTCTAAAGCGTCTTGCGGAAACATATTGATACAGCCGTGAGATTTGGGGAGTGTCCCATTCTTCAGTCTCTTTGTCGCGTGGATGTGGATACAATCCCCAGTATATCCCTTGGCTCTGTCGGCAGAGTTCGGGTAGTCTATATTGATTACCACGGCATGGAGGCCCCCATAAGACTGGGACCATAGCTTTTCCAGGGCCGGGCCTGAAGAACCGTACACGAACTTGTTTCCGGAACACCAGCTCGTACCGTCCTTTATGCGGAATCCTTTTGGCGAGTGCCTTGACGCCATCCAACCGACGCGGTAATCCCCCAGTGGAGTGCGATGATCGCCAGACTTGGTCTTCCCAATGCCTCCTTTGCCGGTCTCAACGGGGAACTCACGGATCAAGTCGGGACCTTGCCAGACCTGCAACACTCTGAGCGCGCAATGGACCACCACTTGAGCTTGCCCAAGATCGTCCGTTTGAGCGGTCGAAGAGACTTCTGCCGCGATCGCACCATGAGCCGCAACGCTCAGCGCGAGCACGAGACCAAAGGCAATGCCCAAAGAAGTTCTTCGCCATGTCTGCCAAGGAGCGGGAGTACTCAGGGCCATTGCTACACCGTAGTTTCGAGGGGTTTCTTCCCTGTGCGTGCCTTATCCAAAATAGCACTCCTGTTGCTCATATTCGCAACGAACTTCACTTCGCTGCCGGTCTGCGCGTCCAGCCTCGACCAGATTCTGCAATCCAGCTCTCAGACTACACGGTCGGCAGGACAGTCGGTGGAGGAGCTCATCACTCAAGCCGAGGCCGCGTACGACCGCGGTGAGTACTCCCGGGCCGTCACTCAGTACCAACAGGCCGTCGCCATGTTTCCGGGTGGATGTCTCGCACATCGAGTCCGCGGCCTGACCTTGCAGATCCAGGGGAAACTGACCGATGCGATCGAGAATTATCTCAAGGCCCTGGCCTGCGATCCGGAAGACTATCTCGCGATGGAGAAGCTGGCAAGGATTTACGAACACATGGGTGAAAAGATCCAAGAAGCCACGGAGCTCTACCGTAGGGCATCACAACTCGACTCCAGGCCGGACCGCCGCGAGGAATTGATCACATGGGCGTCGATGCTGAAGGACAGGTTGGCGGATACTAATACGTCCGCAGCAAAACTCTGGAACCTGTGCACCGAACACAGTGGCCGTGCCGAATGGGAGAGGGCAGGGCAGTGCTATTCAAGGGTCATTGCGTTGAATCCTCGCTTCTATCAGGCCTTCTTCAGTCGTGCCGAAGTGTGGATGGAAAAAGGGGACTACGAGGCCGCAATCCGGGATCTGGATACGGGTCTGGCTCTTTCTCCGATCTATCCCGGCGGGCACGTCGCCCGGGGCCTGGCTCACGAGAACCTCGGTGACCTGGAAAAGGCTTCGCGCGACTTCGCTCTGGCTGCAGAGACGGATGCCATGGACGCGGCTGGGTTCTACCACCTTGGCCGGATGTACGAGAAAAGGCAGCAAGTTGGCGAAGCGCTGAACTGTTACCGCAAAGCACTCGGGCTGCGGCCGAGGGCCGATCTTCTCGATGCGATTCAGAGACAGATGGCTGCGGCCGAGAGGGCTCCGCGGCAATCCCCGGCCGCAGAAAGAGATAGGCCCAGCAAGAGCGGAAAGCACCTTTGGTGAGACCCCGACCAAGTAATCTGATTCCCAAAAGCCGGTAGCGAATTCGGGCACTACTTCCGTCATTCCCGCGGAAGCGGGAATCCAGTCTTTTCAATATGTTCTGGACCCCGGATCAAAGCCTGCCCCGGACAGCGATCCGGGGTCCGGGGTGACGGGATGGATTTGAGTTAACTATTTGAAATCACATGCCGAGATCCCTTAAGTTAACGCCAATGCGCGGAAGCGGGAATCCAGCCCAGCGTTTCGCGGGATTCTATCCCGCGTCCCGCAGCGGACTGGATACTAGCGCCCGCTCCGCACTGCGATGCAGGGTCCGCAGGGGTGACGACGTGGCGATCTGCTTGGCCCAGAGCAGCTCTGGGAACTTGACTTGTCCTTGGGGAACAGATAAGGTGAGACTGAATGGAGGGTGTAGCTCAGTTGGCAGAGCACAGGGTTGTGGCCCCTGTGGCCAGGGGTTCGAGTCCCCTCACTCTCCCCAAACTCGCGTGCCATGCGCCCGTAGCTCAGTTGGATAGAGCGCCGGACTTCGAATCCGTAGGTCGCAGGTTCGAGTCCTGCCGGGCGTACCAATAATCAAGAGGGGTTACGTTTGACTGAGCGTAACCCCTCCCTTGTTTGCGGATCTGCACAAGGCCTTCTGAGGGCTCAGTCCTAGTAGCGCGGCGCGACCTCCCCGCTTCCCGGTGAACCGGGGCGAACTGAGCGTTTGCTGGGAGCAATTCCGAGCATCTTGTCCGCCTGCTCCTGAATAGCTCGCAAGCGGGCGTCCCTTTCCCGCTCCTCAGCCTGATATCTGTTCCACTGTTTCCATTCGTCAAGCCTGGTTATGCCTCGGCCGAACGTGAAGGTCGCGGGAGCGAGAATCGCGATAAGAACAAGCGCAATAAGCGTTTTTGCCATAAGTTGTCTCCTTTCCCCCTACTAATCTGAGTGTAACCAGAAGGGTCTATTGTTCCGCTTCTTGGGGGTCAACTCTCTTTCTACAGCCGTGCACTGGAAATGAACCATGCTTCGGTAGAGGCAGACCCGCGCGTCTGTCAGGTCTCTCCAAAGCGCACGTGCAGGTGCGCCCCTACAGAAGATGCCACATCGAATAGAGGCGAATTCCATTGCTTCAGCATATAGCCCTAGGACTCGTCGTTGAGTTTCGCACGCAACTCGAATTGGCCGCGACCGTGATCCGGACTTACTAATGTATCATAGCAGGGAGAGAAGGCACTTAGTAATCTCCGTTGTTCCTGGTTGGAAGATAGCTTCAGGCAGCTATGCGTGGAATTGCAGGTCTCGGCCTCGATCATCCTGAGTGATGTCGAAACATTCAATGCAGAAGACTCTAAAGTGCCAGTGCCTTGCTGAGATCCACCTTGAATCTGTTCCACGTGTCGCGATGGCCCATTCGAATGTACCAAGAAGTCCATGCAAGAACCTCCGCTGCGGCACCTCAGGACAATCCTTTGGCAGCGCGTACCGCGTGGAAGAGACACTCACGGAGCGCCTGTGCTTCGCTGCAAACGTACCTTCTCCGTGACGTCTATGAACTGAAGAGGATGCTGCCAAGAGGAGAAATAGCTCTTGTCCGGGAGCAAATCCATATCTATTCCGAGGCAACATCTCAGCAAAATCCTAAATGTATTCACTGGACTGATATTAGAGTGCAGGAAGCGTCGGCATCGCTCTGGAACGTAGTACGCATTAAGGATTCCCATCCTTTCTCTGAAGTGAACGTTGCTGGTATTGTACCAATCGAGAAGAGAACCAGGTCCATGATCAGCTTGCAATATTATTACGAGTGGCCTATCGGAATTTGAAGTTATGCTGTCCACCATCTCGATAGTTTTCTTCTCCGTGAAAGGGATTTGGCGCCGGTAGCCTTCCACGTAGTGCTCTTGTCGTGCTTTTTCCATGTAGTGAAAGTGGCTCCCGTCTGAAAAAGTAATCTCGGAATCCCGTTGGTCTACAGGCTCTCCCCTCTCGTTAAAGACAAAGGGGGGGTGAGGACTCATGATATGGCAAAAAGCAAAAATCGGTGGGCCTTCACGCTTGATACTCGCCAGCTTTTCAAAGTTGTGCAGAACCAGATTCCTGTGGGAATAGTTGATGAGCGCGGGGAAAAGAGCATCGACCAAAGGCGATAGGGTTGTCATCCGCATGACATAATACTGGAGAAATGTGGGAGCCACGAGGGGTGAAACATATTGATCCGCGCCACGAAACTCCGTCCCAACAATTCCAGAGGGGAACGCGATGAACCGATAATCCAATCGCTTAAGAATACGGAGCAGTTCACACTGGTCGATCTTCGCAATGACTTGGTTCATACACAGTCTTCCGCGTTCACCACACGGTTGGCGCGCTTCGAGGTAACAGAAATTAAGCGTGGATGACAAAGAAAGGAAGGTCTGCGCATAATTCGAGAAACTGCCATCCGCAATGAAAAAGCCACGATCTGCCAGTTGCTTGAGGAATCGAGAATTGTCGTACTGATAAACCTCCTTGAGAACATCACTTCGCGCGTAGGCATCCAGCACAATATAATATATGTCAGGCAGCATTTCGTGGTCGCGTGGTGCAATTCGGCGCCGGCTGTCGACAAGCCTTGGATCTGTTTTCGATCCTGTGCAGCTGACGCATCCCTCAACGCGAGCCGCTTCGACGACACGCAGCAGCAGGTCTGAGACCGAAAGACAAACCAAAACGATGGCCGCCAGATTCAAGAATGTTGTGAGAACTGACAACTCGTGTCGTGTGCGTTTTAGCCACACAACAATGGCACAAAGCACGATCACCGGCAAAGGCCACAGATACATATAGAGCCTTGTTTGTACCGGCACGAGATCCCAGTCCGACAAGGCCAGTACAAGAGGATAATATGAGAACAAACAAAGAAGTGCTGCCGAGGTTGCTATTGCAGCAGCCTGCGGTCTCATGTGGGCTATGGTCCGAAAAACAAGCCACAGAAGAGAAGTGATCCCGAAGAAGAAGGCGCTCAGTTGGAGCACGAGTCCGAGTGTGACGTGCTCACTATTTCTTGCTAACAGGTGAACAAGAGGGTAAATGGCGAAACAGATCGAGTGATAAGGCGTGCTGTCTGCCCACTTCCACTGCATACGAGCAACCACCAACTTTCTTTCTTAGATTCTGTCCAACCTTCTTACATACCTTATACGTAGGACCGTGGGAGATCAAGGCACCCACATACCACCAAGACTGCAACCCTTTGGCGTCGAGACACATGCGCAAACAACTCACGTGTATGGCCATTACAAAGGCCAAGTTCACGGATATGGGCACAACCACTAACGCGTTCACGTCTCGGCCGTGCCTTGGTGCACCGGTCTCTCAGGATCCTTTCATCGAAGGTGCCTCAGTCTGCCGAGGTAGAACGCGGACAGTCTTGTCATGACTAGGGCAGCACCATATTGCGCTAGATCAGGATGTGGCCAGGTGACAACAGAGTCGGCGGGCAGCACTAAAGCCATTGCGCGTACCGGATCGAAGAATTCCCTGACAAGAAAGCGGGGAATATTCTCTCCAAATGCGGAGTACGCTTGCATCACCGGTTAACGCGATAAAGTTGCCAATTTCCTGTTCTGGTGACTGGCGTCAATCCCAGTTCATCGGATAGGATTCGTGGAACTCTCTCATTTGTGGTGCCGACGATCACATAATCAAAATAACTCACATCGCTGGGCTTTACCGTCTCGGCATGCCATACGAGACGGCCCGACCAAGACATTGTCGGCAGATTCTTGTACGCCACGAGGCCACGCTGGAACTCCGCAAACGAGAAATTGAGCTGAGCCCCTTTGGTGACCTGAGCGTACGCAAAAATCTGGAGGAACGGTCGCCCTTTGACTCGCGGGCTGGATCTTATGAAGTCCAACCCCATGACCTTGCTGGCCGGCGGGACGGCTTTGAGGACTTCCGTAAGCCCCGAAAGATCATTCTTCTCGAAGGAAATCCAAGTGGCCGCTGTCATCAGGCTGAGAAAAAGCACCATCCCTGCCGCCACTAACTTACGAATAGTGTCCGAGAAATCAGGCGGGGGCATGGCGAGCACGAATAGGACAGCCGCAGGAGGCAACCACCGCTGCCAGACAAGAACGGATATGTCCCACAAGTCCGGCCAAAGCATTGCCATCAGGAGGAGCGACCCACACGTGAGCAATAGGCTCTTGTCGATTTCAGGCCAAACATGACCCCATCTTTGGCGCAATGCTATTGCGATCCAGAGAACGACTATCCATATGACGATGTGCTCCGTGACGCCCCTGATGCCCCCAAGAGCTGCGTTCACAAGTGTCCCAAAAGAAATGCGGTCCGAATAGATCGTGCTCCAAATGGGACCCTCAACGGCGTGAATATTCTCATCAGCCACACCCGTCGACCAGACTGCCAACAAAACGAGCGCGGGGATGAGGGTTGCGACGCGCTGCAACCAAGCTCTGGTATCTCTCAGAAACAGCAAATTGCTTATCGGGACCACCACACACGCCGCCACAAACCAAAGGAGGTGCGCGAAATAAAGGAGCAGCGCCATAAGTGTCCACTTGGCGGTATCCCTCCAACTGAGATTCTCTGGTCCTTCGCTGGCATTGAGCACAACCCACACTAGAAAAAGGGGCATCCCCAAGGCGAAGCTGTAAAAACCCCAGTAGATTAGCAGATTGAATGCGAATACCGACGCCAACACAGCAGATTCAACAGGCCGATTCCGAGCACTGGCCACATAATGAATTGCTACAATCCAGAGGATTACTATAATCATCATGGCGACTTTCCCGCCCGTGATGAGGCCAAAAAGCGCTGTGCAGATTGCAAGAATTACATAGGAGAGATTGTACGGTGAAAGCCAATTGATGCGGTAAGGGCTAGTCCCGGGATCGTTGACCGTTTCCCAAAAAAGACGAATCTGGGCAGCTTGCTGGGGCAGGTCCGTAATCGGTGGATACTGGACTGTTAAGAAAGGAATGACGACCATGATTGCGCAGAAGGCGACGGCAGCCAACCTATTCGAAAGAAGGAACCTCAACTTCTCCCCCCCAGCCGGCAAAAAGAGCTTGGCTGTGATCGGATGATTTCTAATCCGGATTGTTCATTTGGCCTCGGAGTGGCCGAGGTGTTCGTCCGGATTTCACCGTACTCCACTCGTTCCCATAGGTCAAGGATCAACTCGTGGAGCCGGCCCACTACTTGCTGGTTCATGAAGTCCTTTTCTTCAAAGCGGTGCTATCCGGCACAAACGCGTACAAAACACACACGAAACCCACACAGCCCACACCAACGTACCAGAGAGGATGGAAAGGTTCGGGTCCGACCACCGACGACGGTATTTGGCCCAGAGCGTAGCCTAGAACGTGAATCATGACTGCTACACCGATTATAGTGAAGAAATTCACTGAGGTCATGGCTCGCGCGATAATGGTAGGCGGAACCAACTCCTTGATGTGCGCGTACAGGATCTGCCCGGGCCCCGCGGTGAACCCCAGCAGAAAACAGGTGCCCAACAGGACCCATGAAGGAACCCCCGGTCCCCACCAGAGGATGGAGAAGATAACAAGACAGAAAGCCACCATCGTGGGCAACGCCACATTCTTGCGGGATCGCAGGATGCGGTCGCTCAGGGTCCCCCAGAGCGGAAGCCCTGCCATGTAACCGACTCCTAGAGCGAGAGCTGCGTTTCCCGCTGCCACTTCTCCAAGCCCGACCCCGTAGAAGAGAAAGGGTCCTATCCACAGACTCTGCAGCGCAGCGAAATACCCGTACCTGATAAAATTGCTCAGGCTGATCGCCCAATAACTGTACATTCCCGCGAGCGTGCCCAGCCCGAAAAAGACTGAACCCGAGGTTGCGCGGGTACACGCCGCGCCTTTAGGGTAGTCACGAACCGCTATGACAAAGGCCGTAACTGTGACCGCGTTGACTGCCGCAAAGAAGAGGAAGCTACCTCGCCATCCGAGCCAGACGCTCAGGAGCGCCAGAGGTGTGGTAGCCAGCATGTTGCCCAGCACCCCGACGGAGACCGCGGTCCCACTCAGAAAGGCAAATCGATTGACTGGAAACCAGGCCGCAACCAGCATCAGAATGACCATCATGTTGCCGCTCATTCCGATACCGAGCAGCGCGCGGCCCAAAATCAATTGGTTGGATGTCTCGCCCAGGGCAAATACCACGGCCCCGGCCACTGCGGGCACAGCTGAGCAAGCTATGGTCAATCTGGGACCCAACCTGTCTAGAGCAATGCCGAGCGGGACCTGACTGAACGCAAAGGCGTAGTAGAACGCCGCGGATAGATCGCCCAACTGCCCGGTGGTCAAGTTCATGTCTCGCACGAGCGCGGGACTGATCATCGCGGTCGAAACCCGATAGAACATCGACAGCACGAAATTCAGGCTTCCAAACGCAAAAATGAACCATCGCCGATAGCTCCCCGGCGCAGGGTCAACAAAAGCCGTCATTGGCCGTGTCCCAAGCACAAGGCCATGTTCGCCAAGAGTCTCATAATCTTTCCAGTCATCCCATTGTGGGCGTAAGTATCCGTAGCCAGACCTCCAGCCTCAGCTCGAGCTTCTCCAGTTATTGAACGGAAGCACCCCGCATTTGGTTTGAAGAAGTCTCCACATGAAGCGCCTGCACGGAGCGGGGTGAGGCAATAATACACCACAGCACGCGTCATGCAACCCGAATGGCCCCTGCATGACCAGCTAGTATTTCAAGGCTGGTCAGCAGCTAGCCAAGCTTCTGGACCTTGAAGAGCACGGGTCTGAACCAGTCTGAACAGCCTGTGATGACCACGCCCGGCTCTTTCATGCCGGGGTATCGGCCGCCACCAACCGCCATCAAGATTTCCTTGCGTATGTCCGCCCAGGCCCAGGGGCAAAAACCATCCGGGGCTCCCCAGATACTATCGACAACGAATTCCTGGCCATCTTGAAGGTACTCGCATGGACCGGGATGAGCGCTTGGATTCTCAAGGTACTGTTCAATCAAGTCCTTATTGATCGTCCTCTTTAGGACGGTGATTTTGCAAACCGCCTTCTGCGAAGACATCGTAAAACCCCCTTTCGTTGCAGTCACCAAGAAGACCGTATGATCCTAATCTCCACCGCCTCCGCCGTTGCCTCCTCCACCTCCGTTTCCTCCGCCATTACCTCCGCCGTTGCCACCACTGTCAGAACCGGAGTCGCCACTCCAGTCGCCTCCGCTGGAACTTGCATCTCCGCCAGTCTCCCCAGCGTTCGAGGTCCACTCCGAAACGCTCTCGGAAATTCCTGAAACAGCCTCCGAAACAGTCTCGGATATCTCAGAAGCCGTCTCGGAAACCCAGTCCAGAACATGGCTTATAAAGCCACCTTCGGTGTCAGGTTGGTTTGGGGGTTCGGCTTCCGCTTCATCCATGTCGTCCGGCTCGTCGTCGAATTCCGATGTCGGGGACTGGAACGTGTGGTCCAGGTCCTCTTTTCGCCCGCGCTCGCGCCCGACCTTGTCATATTTCGCCACAACGACCCCGCAAACAGGACATTCCTGGAACAATGCCGGCTGCGAATAGCCGCAGGCCGGACATACGAACTCGGTACTGGCGTCATTTGCCGGTGAACCTATAAGTGTAGCGGCTTGATCTCCGGTCACAAGACCGGCATTGGCAAGTTCTCGATAAAACCCTTGCAGCGTCTCCGAAGGCAGGTCGTACTTCTCCATAAGCTCCGAGTGCCCTATCCCTGCTTGAATGTCGCCCGCGAGCTCATGTGCTTTGATCTTGCGCTGACCCATGACTAGACCCTCCGTTGACCGGATGCCGCAGCGCGCGCCGGGATTACTCCGGTCCTTGACAGTACCTCTCCACGATCCGAGTGGTCAATTCCTATCGCGGTACCCTAATACCATTTGTGCTCATTTGAAACGATACGTTGAGAGCAGAGCAACGAGTGAGGTATTCTTGAATTGCCAACGCGAGGTGCAGCGATGAAAGTGCTCATTATCTCGGCCAACCGAGAAGAGATAAATATGCGCACGTGGCCGCTGGGCGCGGCATGTGTAGCCGCGGCGGCAGAGCAGTCCGGTCATGATGTCGAGTTTCTCGACTTGATGCAGGTTCAAGATCCGCAGGCGGAGGTGTCGAGAATAATCAAGAAATTCCAACCGCAGGTGATCGGTCTTTCGGTCAGAAATGTGGATGATCAGAGCATGGCTGACACGAAATTCTTTTTGGGCGAAGTGAAGGAGTTGATCCTACTCCTGAAACGCCTCACAAATGTCCCGATTGTGCTGGGAGGGGCCGGGTACAGCATATTCCCGTCAGCCATGTTGGAATACCTTGACGCGGACATGGGGATTCAAGGCGAGGGAGAAACCGCATTTGTCGAGCTTCTCGATCGGCTGGAAACAGGAGAAGAAGTGGTTGGGCTTCCAGGACTCTACTTGCCAGGGAACCGATCACAAGTAGAAAGGTTGTTCGTTAAAGATCTCGATGTGTTGCCTCTTCCCGGCTCCCAATTCCTGCCTGACAGCTACTTGCAGGAAGGCGAGGAATTCTGGCTACCGGTTCAAACGCGACGAGGGTGCCCCATGAGGTGCAGCTACTGCTCGACTGCCACCATAGAAGGCTGCGTCTTGCGAAGACGGTCCCCTGAAAGGATAGTTCAGTGGATGGGTCAGTGGGCGGACCTGGGCGTGCGTCGTTACCATTTCGTTGACAACACCTTCAATCTCCCTCAATCGTACGCAAAGGAGCTCTGCCGGGAGCTGATCCGAGCCAAATTGAGTCCAACATGGCGGTGCATCGTCTACCCATTTCATGTTGACGATGAGTTGGCTCAACTCATGGCGGAAGCGGGATGCGTGGAGGTCTCCGTCGGATTTGAAAGCGGCTCTGCCCTGGTGTTGTCAGGCATGAACAAACGATTTGGCACGGAAGACGTCCGGAGAGTATGTGAAGCCTTGGGTCGATACGGCGTACACAGGATGGGCTTCTTGATGCTCGGGGGCCCTGACGAGACCGAGGAATCGGCGTTGGAGAGCCTGGAATTTGCAGACTCATTGAATTTGGAGTGTGTGAAAGTGACGGTCGGCATCAGGATCTACCCTTACACTGCGCTCGCGAAAACCGCCGTGGATGATGGAACGATAAGTCCGGACGATGATCTCTTGTTGCCCCGCTTTTACATAGCGCACGGGCTAGGGGATTGGCTACGGGAAACCGTGGACCAATGGATGTCCACTCGTCCGACCTGGGTCAACTGAACGTTGCGCTTGCGACCTAGGCGCCGGATGAGCTCATGCCGGGCGCGTGCTCGCGCCTCCCATTCCATCGTCCACTCACCGCGGCGACTTCAGGGGAGGAATCGGAGATGACCAACGAAGACCTTCTAGAGTTAAGAAAGTTTCTGGTTCCCGAATTCGTCTACGGGGAAGGAGCGATAGATCTGGTAGGGCGGTACGCTCGCAATTTCGGCGCCAAGAAGCTGCTGATGGTAACCGATCCCGGCATTGTTCGAGCCGGATGGGCTGGCAGAGTGGAGGCGGCGCTCAACAACGAGGAGATACCGTATGTGATTTACGACGGAGTGACGCCCAATCCCAAAGACGACGAAGTCATGGCCGGGGCTGAAGTGTATTGTAACCAGGGTTGCGACGTTATAGTGGCGGTGGGAGGAGGGAGCCCCATAGATTGTGCCAAGGGCATCGGCATCGTCAGCGGTAACAATAAGCATATCCTGGATTTTGAGGGAGTGGATGAGGTGCCGATGCCGGGCCCGCCATTGATTTGTATTCCCACAACTGCCGGGACCTCGGCGGACATTTCCCAGTTCGCTATAATCGTCGATACGACCAGAAGAGTGAAAATCGCTATTATCAGCAAGACTGTCGTGCCTGATACTTCTTTGATAGATCCTGAGACTACCGTGACCATGCCCCTGGATCTGACCGCGGCGACCGGGGTCGATGCACTGGCTCACGGGTTCGAAGCCTACGTTTCAAATGCAAGTTCCCCGATCACAGACCTCCTTGCACTGGAGGCAATCCGGTTGGTGAACGAGCACCTGATCTCTGCAGTCCAAAACCCGCAGGAAATGAAATGCCGCAATGGCATGATGATGGCCAGTCTCCTGGCGGGTATGGCGTTTTCCAATGCGAGCCTGGGCCTGGTTCACGCAATGGCTCACGCCTTGGGAGGGCTCTTGGATTCAGCTCATGGAGTGTGCAATGCCATCCTGTTGGAGCATGTGGTGGATTTTAACTTCTCGGTGGCTTCAGAGAAGTATAGCAAGATCGGCGCGGCTCTGGGACTTGACATGCAGGGAAGAGACCACGAGGATAGGAAGTCGGCGATCATCGACAAGATAGTCAGACTGAGGCAAAGCGCCGGCATCCACCTTAGACTTGGGGAATTGGGGGTGACTCAAAAACAGATCCACCGGCTGGCCCAAAATGCCTTACGGGACCCCTGCCTGGCCACGAACCCCCGGGAACCTAAATTGAAAGAAGTGGAAACAATCTATGAAAAGGCCCTCTGAATCGAAGACAGATCAATACTCCTTGCGCCAAAAGATCATAGGGCTCGGGGAACGCTCCATGAGAAAGAGCTACTATCCTCAGCTTCAGAGGGAAGCGGAATTCCTCAAGGAAAAATCCGCGGCTCTTCTGAATATGCTGACGGACCTGGAGGAGGCCAAAAAGAAACTTGAGGATAGCGAAAGCGTGTACCGGTCCATCTTCGAGAATACCGGCACAGCAACGGTGATCATCGAGGAGGACCAAAAGATTTCGCTCGCGAATAGCCAATTCGCAGATCTTTCCGGCTATCTGCGAGACGAAACAGAAGGCAAGAAATCTTGGACGGACTTTGTTGCTGAAGAAGATCTGGAACGGATGCAGGAATATCACCGCTTGCGGAACATAGATCCAAAGGCTGCACTGCAGGGATGCGAATTCCGCTTTGTGGATCGGCATGGCCGAATCAGAGACATATTCTTGACGATGGACCGGATCGCGGGAACCTCAAAGACCGTCGCCTCGCTCTTGGATATCACCGAGCGGAAGAGAGCTGAAGAGCAATCCCAGGTCTATCTGCGCTTTTTTGAAAGTCTGGAGCAGGTGGAGCGGGCCATTCGGAAGGCGCAAAACCTCGACCAAATGGTGTTGGACGTCCTGGACACGGTTCGGGGCATTTTCCAAAGCGACCGGGCGTGGTTGTTACATCCTTGCGACCCCGATGCTCCATCCTTCCGCGTGCTCATGATACGGACCGACGAACAGTATCCGGTGGACCTGACCCCTGATGTCGACCTCCCCATCGCGCCTGATGTTGCCGAAGCCTTCCAAACTGCGCTGAGCACAAGTGGACCGGTGACATTCGATCCGCAGTCCGGCAGAGCCATACCGTTGGGGAAGGAGTATTCCATTCGCTCTCAGATGATCCTGGCTGTTCATCCAAGAGTGGGAAGACCTTGGGTTTTCGGAATGCACCAGTGTTCGTACGCACGCGTCTGGACAGAGCCGGAACAGCATCTCTTCAACGAGATCGGCCGTCGAATGGCGGATGGCTTGGGTAACATGCTCTTCCTGCGCGAGCTGCAAAAGAACGAAGAGAAATACCGAACGCTGGTCGAGACGCTCAATGAAGGTCTCGTGGTGTTGGATTCAACAGGGGTGATTACCTACAATAACCGTAACATGGCGGAGATGTTGGGGTATTCCGAGAGCGAATTGATGGGTAAACTCGGAACAGACTTCGCTGACGAAGCTAGCCGAAAGATACTCAAGGAAAGGTTTTCCAAACAGGCTTCAGGAGAGATTGTTTCAGATAACTACGAGGCCACACTCACCGGCAAAGATGGACGTTCAGTTCCGGTGCTCATGTCCACTAATGCTCTTCTACACCAAGGCGCATTCAAGGGAAGCGTCGTGGCGATTGTGGATCTGACTAAGCACAAAGAGGCTCAAGAAGCACTGAGAGAAAGTGAAGAAAGATACCGCCTTCATTTTGAGCACGCGTCAGACGTCGTTTATTCGTACGACACGCAGTTCCGCCTTGTTAGCATTTCACCCTCGGTGGAAAGGATATTGGGGTATGCGCCTGAGGAGCTAATCGGAAAATCGTTTATGGAGCTGAATGTGCTGGCGCCGGAATCTTTGGAATCCGCGTATGCTTCTGCATCGCGCGTCCTGGCAGGCGGTCGAGTCAATGCCGCGGAATTCCACTTTGTTGCGAAGGATGGAACCAAGCTGATCGGCGAAGTCAGTGGCGCGCCTATCATGGAGGGTGAAAAGGTCATTGGGGCGGTGGCCATCGCCAGAGACATCACGGATCGCAAGCAGGCAGAGCAGGCCCTGCGCGCATCGGAGGAAACAACGCGGCTGTTGATTGATGAATCGCCCCTTGGCATAGGCATCACACAGAATGGCATCCGAGTTTATGCCAATCCTGCTCTTGCAAAGATGTACGGCTTTGAAAACCAAAATGAAATGATGGGGCTTCCCGCAACGGAATTCATCGATTCTCGAGACAGGGAACTACGGCAACAAGTGGAGCATGACATACTTGCCGGCAAGGATACGCCCACTTCCTACGAGATACGAGGAATCCGGAAGAATGGCGAGCGTTTTGACATGGTCTTCTGGCCGCGAAAGATTGAGTATCAAGGGAATCCGGCTGTCCTTTCATTTGCTGCAGATACGAGCGAGTCCACAAGACTCAAGGCTCAACTTGTTCAAGCTCAGAAAATGGAGGCAGTCGGGACGCTGGCAGGAGGGATAGCCCATGATTTCAACAACTTGCTTACTATCATCCTGGGTTATTCGGAACTGATCCTCGCGGACAAGAGCAAGGGAGATCCGAATTATACCGAGCTTCGGGCAATACGCCAGACTGTGGCACGTGCCGCGGAGCTCGTACAACGTATCCTTACGTTCAGCAGGAAAGTGGAGACTCGCCGGCGGCCCCTGAACTTGAACGTGGAAGTAAACAAGGCACGAGAATTACTGACGCGAACCATCCCCAAAATGATAAGTATCGACCTTGTTCTTGATGATGAGCTGAAGAATATAGACGCAGACCCTGGCCAGATTGAGCAACTCCTCCTGAATCTGGCCGTGAATGCTAAACATGCCATTGGCGAACGCAAAGGAAAGATCGTCGTTGAGACGAAGCGAGTGTGGCTTGATGAAGAGTACTGCAAGTCGCACTTGGAGGCAGAGCCCGGTGAATACGCGCTGCTGTCGGTGTCAGACACGGGTCATGGCATGGAAAAGGAAGTCCTGGATCACATTTTCGAGCCATTCTTTACCACTAAGAAGGCCGGAGAAGGAACAGGCTTGGGGCTGGCCATGGTCTTCGGAATCGTGCAGGGCCACGGCGGACATATTACGTGCTATAGCGAACCAGGCATGGGAACCACCTTCAGGATCTATTTTCCGGTAATCGAGACCGAGGCAAAGCCTGATGACGCCACAACCCAAATAATGCCGTCATATGGCAGTGAGACAATCCTACTCGTAGACGACGAGGAGCTGATAAGGGACTTCGGCAAAAAAGTCCTCTCCCGTGCCGGATACCACGTTCTAACCGCGGAAAACGGCCAAGAAGCTCTTGAAATCTATCGCGAAAAAAAGAACGACATCGCACTGGTGATTCTGGATCTCATCATGCCGGAAATGAGCGGCAAAGAGTGCCTTGAAAAGCTCTTGCAGGTCGATCCGAAGGCAAGGGTCATAATCGGAAGCGGCTATTTGCCGGAAGAGACCACCCGCGAATCCATCCAGCGCCAAGCAAAGGGATTCATAGGCAAGCCGTACCAACTGAAAGAAATCCTCTCGCTAATTCGCAAGGTCCTGGATTAGTCTTCGGCGGTAGAGTATCCATGAAAACTTCTTCCAGCGATCCATCTGCCCTCACAATACTCGTGGTGGACGATGAAGCCACCATTCGCAAGACTGTTTCAGTATGCCTTGAGACGGAAGGGCACAGGGTCGTCTCGGTCAGTAACAGCCCGGACGCTCTAGCAGAAGCTGCCCGGAGTTTTTTCGATCTCGCCTTTGTAGACATACGCTTGGGCACATCTAATGGGCTGGACCTCATCGCGCCTCTGCTGGCTTCGTCGCCGTGGATGAAGATCGTCATCATCACTGCGTATGCATCCATTGAAACCGCCGTTGATGCTACGCGACGCGGTGCAAGCGACTACATCCCCAAGCCGTTTACTCCGGCCCAGGTGAAGCTGGCGGTTCACAAAGTGGCGGAACTGAAGAGGCTCGAAGGTCGAGTGGCCGCGCTCCAAGAAGAATTGGAGCATTCCCACCCCGAGCTCACCTTCACCAGTCTGAGTCCCGCCATGAATCGTGCGATCCACATCGCTCGGCAGGTTGCACTCACAGACGCGACGGTACTTCTCCGCGGAGAGAGCGGAACAGGCAAGACAGCTCTCGCCCGGGCTATTCACCAATGGAGTCAGCGCTCAGCCAGACGACTGGGCATTGTGTCGTGCCCCTCGCTCTCCTCGGAACTATTGGAAAGCGAGCTTTTCGGACATATGAAAGGAGCCTTCACCGGTGCAGTGCGCGACAATCCAGGGCGCATTGCCTCTTCTGAAGGAGGAACGCTTCTGTTGGATGAGATAGGCGACCTCCCTCTCTCCGTGCAACCTAAGCTCTTGCGCTTCCTTCAAGACCGCGAGTACGAGCGAGTTGGCGACTCTCACACTCGTAAAGCGGATGTGAGGCTCCTGGCCGCGACAAATACCGACCTTGAAGAATCCGTGGCACAAGGCCGCTTCCGCGAAGATCTCCTGTACCGACTGAATGTGATCCAGATCGAGATCCCTCCTCTTCGAGAACGACAGGAAGACCTCCTGGATCTGGCCGAGTCCATGCTGCTATTCTTTGGCCGCCTTAACCACAAGATATTTAGCGGTTTCACGGAAGAAGCTCGAGCCGCGATCCTGAATTACGACTGGCCTGGGAATCTCAGGGAACTCAGAAACTTATGCGAACGTGCCGCGATCCTTTGTCAGAGCGAGCATGTAGGAATTGAGTATCTCTCGGACAAAATGAAAGCCACCGAACCAACCCTGCGAATCGGCGATCCCGTGAGTCTTGCCAAAATTGAAGAAGGGCACATCCGGCGTGTGTTGGCATCGACCAAATCTTTGCAGGAAGCGGCAGAGGTCCTGGGCATCGATCAGGCGACCTTGTGGCGACGCCGCAAACAGTATGGAATCTGAGCCCGCCTGGTAAAGCCGTTACCAAGACTGAAATAGTCGAAGGGGCTGTCAATGCTATGCCAGGAAAGTTCTCGTTGAACCGCCTTGAGCGCGTCTGCCCGGGAGTGAGCCGTGACATGATCCGGCGCGTCCTTCGAGAGCTTCGGGGAGCTGGTCGTGTCGAATGCGTGGGCCGAGGTCCTGGAGCTACTTGGCGAAAAAAAAAGGTAATATCCTCTAAAGGGGGTAATAAAGAGGGTAATGTAATTTCTTAGGAATCCGATCAGTTTGCTGAGACGAACTTTTCAGGAGCGAGAGGTCTCCAGGACCAGGCAAGGGAACGGTCCAAGGCCAGGTCCAAAACGTGTCCAAGCCAGGACCATGGGCATGGGCGGACTAACAGTGTAAGGAGTACAATGGCTTATTTGGTGCGCTGTATCGCACGGTTACACTCCGCCGAAGGTTTTCCAACCAGCCCTGACGAATTAGCCGCCGAGGTACGAGGTCGGCTGAATTGCCCTGCTGGGCATTCATTCCAGCAATTGAGCGACATGCCTCGGTCTTACAGAAACGTCTTTCCACGAGACAGTAAGGTCTCTACATTACTTGCATAATCCGACAGCATACTCCGGCATTGATTTATTGTTCTGTCAAAATCCTTGACTTCTATTGATAAGTCAGTATCCCAGGCTCCAAAGTGCCGACTCTTGAATTCATCATAGAAATAGCATGGCCTGCCGGCGCCTGCTTCTGATGAGTACTCGACGATGAAGCAAGGCGAATCATAAGAAACTGAAATGTACGGATAGGGATTTATGAGCATTTGGTGTGTCGTCTTTATTGCAAAACATGTTGGAGTTCCCAGATATAGCTTGACAGAACAATAGTCTCGATTCCACTCTCGCAACTTCTCCAGTGTACTTATTATCTCCACCCCGATCTCTGTAAAGCCTCTGTTTTCTTGACTCGCCCGGAAGTCCGCAACTATTGGGTGCGTAAGGAGAAACCTTACTTGGACAAGTCCTCTATCGGTCTTAAAACGAAGCTTCTCGGCAATGGACGTGTACTCGTCTTTTTGCAGGAGACCTTTGAGTGACGATCCAACGATCCAGATGGCTGTCGACTCTTCATCAATCGCTCGGGCGAAGGCTTTTATTGCCATCTCGCGTCTCTTGAATATTCCATTAACGCCGGCAAAACGAACTGACTTCAACAGCTCGATTTCTTCTGCATATCTGCGCAAAATGTCTTCCAGCTGATCCTTAATCAAGGGGGGGATCGTCTCCCTAAGATCTTCTGGTCTGCAAACCAATTTGCTCATATCCGAGAGGGTCTTGTTCATGTTGTCGATCTGGTCGGATAATGTTTTCATTATGAGTTGGTTTTCTGGCAAAGTCGTTCGAGTCAGTTCCTCAATTTGTGCGGCAATCGTTACCGGGGATTCGACCTCTACATCCGGGGCAAGAGCGGTTCTGATTTGCCTTGCAACACTGCTACGGGCGTCAGATGCTCCATCCAAATCCAGACTGTACTTCACGACTCTGGTGCCCTGAACATCGAAAGGGATTCTTTGATCACTTGAAATCAACTGAACCAGAGGTTTTCTGAATGCGTGCCTTAAAGCTAGTTCGTAGAACACGTTGGCGTTGTGATCAGTGAGATCGGCGACCACCATTTTGTCATTAAGAATATGTCTGATTATTTGAGATGTAATTATTCCAGGTGCCGATATCGAATCAGAACGTAAGGCAACTAGACCATTGTCCTTGGCTGCTGGAACTACTATGTGCTTGAGCACCCTGTCTGACCTCGTTCTCGTATCAGAAGTCGGTTCACCCACAGGACTGATAACAAAGCAGGTTTCTTCGGGCTTTAAGGAATCAATGTCAGTCATAATTGTCTCCTCATCAATTGGGATATGTCCAACAATGATTACATTGATCCGAATATGATGCGGAGTCTTGGTCTTCTGTCCGCATAACACACGATTCGAGTGATTGCCAAACACGCGCTAAGAGCTTGGTTCAGAATTTTGCGGCGGTCCCACCTTCTTGGAGATCTTTGGGCTTGTGAAAGATCGAGGGATCATTCCTCTTATCCCGAAAAGTCCGCTTCTCGTCCGACACAACACCTGATAGAATCAAGACTACCGCCACGTTGATGAAAGAAACTAATTACCCTTTATGTACCATACCTCGCGACTAGGCCTCCAGTCAACCCTAATCTTGGGTATAGCCCGTTGACAGGACAGGGTTAGGCTTATCCGGGCAAGGTCGAGGTCAAGCCCAATAAACCTGCTTGCTTCATACTTGGGACATGCATCAGAGTATGCCGGAGTCCATTCGGATTCTGCGTCGGAGTCTAGCCATAGGATGCGTATCGGTACTCGTCAGTAAGGATCCGCTCTTTTCATGGCAGATGCGACACTATTCGTGCCTCACACGATACCGCCAATCTTCCTGGGAGCCTTCCATCTCATCCATGAGCATCGGATTCATCGTGCAATTTGCAATGTGTGCGGTGAGTGACATTGCAATCTTCACTCTCGCCCGCCTGATCTTCTTTTGTGATTCTTGTGATTCCAACATGTTACAATTGATAATCAGTGGCATCTCATTTGCTCAGAATCTGTTCAGTGAAGGAGCAACATGCTGGGCCTTAGAACAAAACTTTCGTTGGGACTCGGTGGGCTCCTCGTGATCATCGGGGTGATTGGGGTTCAGAGCATATTTCTGCTCAGCGAGTTGGGGGAATCCATCGATATCATACTCCGAGAGAACTACCGGAGCGTGATCGCTGCACAAGAGATGAAGGAAGCTCTGGAGCGCATGGATAGCGCGGCCTTGTTCGCGCTTCTTGGTTACGAGGAGAAAGGCAAGGATCTCGTTGCTTCCAACGAGGGCAAGTTCCGGTCCGCGCTCCAGGTTGAGCTCAATAACATCACCCTTCCGGGAGAAGCTCAGAAAGCCGCATTACTGCAAAAGCTTTTCTCAGAGTACAGAGCGGATATTGACGTGGTCACTGATTCATCAAAATCCCATGAAGCCCGCCGCAAGTACTACTTCGATCGTCTCTTTCCGCTTTTCTCGCAGATCAAGCGGACTGCGGATGAAATCCTCACCATGAACCAGGAGAATATGAGCGAAGCAAACCAGAGGGCGCGGGTCACCGCGGCCGGCGCAAGGCATCGCATGTACATCCTGCTTCTGGTCGGGGCAGGGATAGCAGCAGGGTTCGTGTTCTTTACCGGGCGGTGGATCGTTCGGCCGATTACGCGGCTCCAACGCTCCGCAGAGGAGATTTCCCGCGGCAATCTCGATCTCGTAGTCCAGAAGGATTCGGATGACGAAATCGGGCAGCTTTCCCAATCCTTCAACACCATGGCTGAAAGCCTGCGGGAATTCCGCAGGAGTGGCCAAGCGCGACTGCTCCGAATCCAGCGTTCAACGCAACAGGCTTTCGACAACCTGCCGGAAGCGATCGCTGTTCTCGACTCTGACGGATCAATAGAAGTGGCCACAAAAGCCGCTGTTTCCATTTTCGGCTTGAGACCGGGAAGTCTCGTGCGAAATGCGGCGCTGAATTCTCTGGAAGACTTGCTCGGAGAATGCACTGTCAACGGCCGCACTGTGGAGCCTGGGGCCGATCAAGCCCTTATTCAGAAATTCATTGGCCGCGAGGAACGATATTACCGCCCCAAGGCAGTTCCCATTCTCGAACCTGGTGGAAACGTTACGGGCGTTGTCCTCATTCTCTCTGATGTGACGAGGCAACGAGAGCAGGATGAGTTGAAAAGGAGCGTGATCTCAACGGTCTCCCACCAACTGAAGACTCCTCTCACGTCGATCCGCATGGCGCTCCATCTGTTGCTGGACGAAAAAATCGGGAGCCTCACTGAGAAACAGGCGGATCTGCTCATTGCTGCACGAGACGATGCTGAGAAGCTTCACAACATACTTGAGGATCTGTTGGACATCAGTCGATTGGAATCGGGAAAACTGCTTACAGAGTGCTGTCCCGCGATACAGACCCACATCTTGGTGCTGGATGCTGTGGAACCTTACCGCAGAACCGCTCAGGATAAGGGAGTAGTGCTGAACGTCGAGCTCCCTGATGATTTGCCGGACGTGCGAGCCGATCAAATGGAAGTGAATCATGTCTTTGCCAATCTGTTAACCAATGCCTTGGCATACACTCCACCGGGCGGAACCGTGACTGTTTCGGCGCAGGCCGAGGAACGGTTCGTTTGCTTCTTTGTCTCAGATTCAGGCGTGGGCATCCCCGACGAGTATCGAGAGAAGGTCTTTGACCAGTTCTTTCGGGTTCCCGGACAGGAGAGCACAAGCGGCGCAGGACTTGGCCTATCCATCGCACGCAAGATCGTTGAAGCGCACGGGGGACTCATCAAAGCAGACAATCGCGAAGGGGGAGGGAGTGTGTTCCACTTCACGCTCCCGCGCGCGGAAGTCGGTGAGAAAGGGTAGATTCCATGGTGGTCGATGGGCTTTGCATAATTAGTCTGTTGGCATTCTTTGCTATATGCCTCTTGTACGCCCAATTCTGCGGCAAGGTGTAGACGATGCTTGAAATGATTGTTGGAATAATTGCCCTGGCATTGATCGTGTATCTGTTTGTTAGCGTGATCCGACCGGAGAAATTTTGAAGCAGAGGTTTCGATGGAAATAGATACATTCGGACAGCTTCAATTAGAGCTTTTTATTGTTGTTGTGCTTCTGCTGACGAAACCCATGGGATTGTATCTCGCGCGGGTTCTCGATTCGAATGCATCGACCTTTCTCGATCCTGCGATCAAGCCGGCGGAACGCCTTCTCTACCGGATCTTAAGGACAAATCCTCAATCGGAGCAAGACTGGAAGCAGTACACAACATCTTTGCTGGCCTTCAGTTTCATTGCGGTTCTCTTCACGTACGCAACCCTGCGACTCCAACACCTCTTGCCGCTAAATCCGCAGGGACTTGGCCCGGTAAGCCACGATCTGGCGTTCAACACTGCGGTAAGTTTCGCCACCAACACCAATTGGCAGAACTACGGTGGTGAGAAGACTCTTTCATATTTTTCTCAAATGGTAGGGCTCACCTTCCAGAATTTCGTGTCTGCCGCGGTGGGAATCGCAGTGGCCGCGGCTCTGGTTCGCGGTATTGCGGGGAATGCGGCAAAGACCATTGGCAACTTCTGGGCAGATCTGGTGAGAATCAATCTTTACCTGCTACTGCCCATGTGCCTGATCTACGCGTTGTTTCTTGTTTCTCAGGGCACGATTCAGAATTTCAAAGCCTATGAGACCATCCGGTCCGTGGAGCAAGTATCGACCGAGAGCCCGGTGAAAGAAACCGAAGGCACGCAAGAGAAGACCGGCACGGCAAACGCGGTTACCGCGTCCAAGACTAAGACGCAGACCACAGTACAAGGCCCAATGGCTTCCCAGGTGGCCATTAAGATGCTTGGAACCAACGGCGGCGGATACACCAATGCGAACGCGGCGCACCCGTATGAGAACCCCACGCCTCTGTCGAATTTCTTGCAGATGCTTTCCATATTCCTGATTCCAAGCGGCCTTACGTACTACCTTGGTCGGGTAGTGAAGAACCAGCGCCACGGCTGGACTGTATGGTTCTCAATGGCAGCGCTCTTTCTGATCGGGGTGCTCATTTGCTGGTGGGCTGAAGCTGCGGGCAATCCACGATTGCATGAGCTCGGAATCGATCCCATGGGCGGAAACATGGAAGGCAAGGAGTTACGTTTCGGCATCCTCAACTCGGCGCTCTTCGCAACTATTACCACTGCCGCATCCTGTGGAGCGGTGATTTCGATGCACGATTCGTTCACCCCGCTTGGCGGGCTGGTCCCTCTCCTCAATATTCAGCTTGGGGAGGTGGTCTTCGGCGGCGTTGGAGCAGGGTTGTACGGGATGTTGGTGTTCGTGGTGCTCACGGTTTTTCTTGCGGGACTGATGATCGGGCGCACCCCTGAATACCTGGGAAAAAAGATTGAAGCCAAGGATGTCAAGCTCAGCGTGTTATTCGTTATGATTCCCGTCTTCTGCATCCTGGGGTTCACTGCTTGGTCCGCGGTGACTTCCTGGGGCCTCGATGGTCTCAAGAACGGTGGACCGCATGGTCTGAGCGAGCTGCTCTACGCGTTTTCTTCGACCGCGGGAAATAACGGGAGCGCCTTTGCCGGCCTCAACGGCAACACGCCCTGGTTCAATGTGACGCTCGCTGTGGCAATGCTCCTGGGCCGGTTCTTCATGATTGTGCCGGTGCTCGCACTCGCGGGAAACCTGGCCGGCAAGAAATCGGTCCCGGCAGGGGAGGGCAGATTTCCGGTCTCAGGGCCAACCTTTGCAGTCCTCTTGTCGGGGACGATACTGGTTGTGGGCGCTCTCACATTCTTTCCTGTTCTTTCGCTGGGTCCGCTGTTGGAGCATTTCATGATGACCCAATCAAGCGTTCTCTTCTGAGGGGATCGAGCATGGCCCGAAAACGCATACGTCTCTTTGACAAGGAAAT
>JBMOME010000309.1:20191-38042 GCA_049323095.1 Thermodesulfobacteriota bacterium | reverse complement strand
TGCAATGGTGACTGTGAAAGATGTGCGAGAAGACAAACCAATTGTGACCCTTGAGACCGTGTGCGAGAATCAACGCGGAGAAAAAATCCTGGAAGGCGAAGCCGTCGTTCTGGTGGAAGAGGTCCCTTGACTTAGCCTGCAGATCTGGTCGATTGGCGCGACACCCTACGCAATTTGTAACGCAGAATGTTCACAATCAGGGAGGTTCGAATGAAAAGGGTCTTCGTATCATCTATGTGGTTCATCAGTTGGATGGCCGGCTTGTGCCTGCCGTTCTCAACCGCTACGGCCCTTGCTGACGGTTCCATGAACTCAGCGTTGACTCGTGGCCTGGAAGGCGTGGAACAGTCAGGGAAAGCCTCGCGTGTGCCGGTGACGGTCTATACCGCGAAGAAAATTGTGACCATGGAACGCACCAACCCCGAAGCTACGGCCTTGGCCGTGGCTGGGAAGCGCATTCTGGCTGTCGGCACGCTCGACGAGGTGAAGGCCGCGCTCGGCGACTTCCCGTTCATGGTAAACGATACGTTCAAGTCAAAGGTTGTTCTGCCGGGTCTCATCGACCAGCATCTGCATCCGATCCTGGGCGCGCTGACATTGTCCACAGAGGTGATAGCGACAGAGGACTGGATACTCCCCGGTCGCACGTTCAAGGCGGCTAACACTGCCGGGGAGTATATCGCCCGCCTGAAGGCGGCTGACAGTGCGATGAAGGACAAGAACGAGTGGCTGTTCTCCTGGGGTTACCACGCGCTCTGGCATGGCAAGCTCGACCGCAAGACGCTCGATACTGTAAGCCTTACGCGGCCTATCGTGGTCTGGCAGAGATCGTGCCACGAGTTCTACTTGAACACGGCCGCCATCAAGGCGCTCGGCTTGTCCGAGGAGGCGATGAAAGGCAAAGGCGACGCGAGCAAGATGATGAACTGGGAGGAGGGGCATTGGTGGGAGATGGGGATGAACCTAATCCTGGAGCCTATCCTTAAAGTGTTCGCCACGCCGGACCGCATGACATTCGGCCTGAAGCAAATGGTCGCCTACCTTCATCAAAATGGCGTGACGGCCTACATGGAACCGGGAGCGCTCTTCACCCCGGACATCTGGAAGCTCTACCAACAGATCCTGGGTTCGGACGAAACCCCCTTCTACAGCTATTTCGTCGTGGACGCGCGCACTCAGGTGGATTCCGGCCTCGGATTGGCAGAGTCGCTCGCTGCAACCGAAAAGCAGGTGGCTCTGGCGCCTCAAGGTAAGGTGTCGTTCTTCCCTAAACAGATCAAGCTGTTCGCCGATGGTGCAATTATCTCGCAGCTCATGCAAATGAAGGAAGGGTACACGGACGGTCATCACGGCGAGTGGCTCATGACCCCGGAGAACCTCAACCAGCGTGCCCAACTATATTGGGACGCGGGTTACCAGCTCCACATCCATGTGAACGGCGACCTGGGTCTCGAAGTCGTGCTCGACGTGCTGGAGCGCCGCATGCGTGAGAACTCGCGCGGTGGCCATCGCTCGGTGATTGTTCACTTTGCCACGTCCTCAGAGGAGCAAATTGACCGTATCGCTCGGCTCGGGGCCATCGTAAGCGCGAACCCTTACTACACGGTGGGCTTCGCGGACAAATATGCTCAGTTCGGACTCGGCCCACAGCGGGCGGATGCGATGGTGCGCTCGGCGTCAGTCCTGAAGCGCCGTATTCCGCTTTCCTTCCACTCGGATTTGCCGATGGGACCGAGCGCCCCGCTCAATTTCGTGTGGTGTGCGGTCAATCGCATCACGCCGTCGGGCCGCGTGGCGGGCCCTGAGCAACGTATCGGAGTGGAGGACGCTCTCCGCGCCGTCACCATCGAGTCAGCGTATTCGTGGCAAAAGGAGAATCAGCTTGGCAGTATTTGTCCGGGAAAGATCGCTAACCTTACAGTGCTGGATCAGGATCCTCTTACCGTCGAGCCGATGAATCTGAAAGATATCCCAATCTGGGGCACGATGTTCGAGGGTAGGATCTTCCCGGTTCCTGTCAAAGCCCGGAGGCCAGCTACGTCGGCGATAGAACCGCCCCTCGCCGCGCTTCCCGCAGGGCACCACAACTCAGACCATGCCCATGCAGGCGATCCATGCGGAGTAGCACGGCAAGTGGCTAGGGCATTGATGGCCAACTGGATCGACGGACAGGTATTAGCCGCGAGGGAAGGGCGATAGACCCGCTGCTCTGGATCTTGACAAGGGCTCTTTGTACTGGTCAAATGCGTTGTTTTGACTGTGACGATCTCCGGGGCTTTCATGACGATCCGGGACATTATCGAGATCCTTGGGGGGCGGGTCCTGGTCAACAGCGGCGATTTGGACGCGGAGGTTCCGAGGGGCGGAGCAGCCGATCTGATGAGCGACGTTCTCGCCTTCGGTACCGACGGGATGGTGCTGATGACGGGCCTGACCAATCCCCAAGTGGTCCGCACTGCCGACATGGCCGGCGTCAACGTGGTAGTCTTTGTGCGAGACAAGACGCCTCCTTCAGAAACTATCGAAGCTGCGCAAGAATCCGGAATTACGCTAATCAGCACAGGCTATACCATGTACGAAGCGTGCGGAAGGCTCTTCCAGGCCGGGTTGCCCGGTAGAGGACCGGTCAAGATCGAGGACGATTTTTCGTAATCATGGCCGAGCACGATATCAGCAAGGTCGAAGAACTCCTCTACACCATGAAGGTGGAAGACGTCATGGCCGGGGACACTATTGTGGTGGACCCGGAGCTTTCCATGGCCGAAGTCAAACACCTCATGGACACGAAGCAGATCACCGGCGTCCCCGTGGTCCAAGGGGATCGCATGGTGGGGATCGTGAGCATCTCGGACGTGATCGACGCTCTGGAAAAGGGACTGCTCCTCCGGCCCGTTAAAGAACTCATGACCACCGACGTGAAGAGCGTCACCAGAGATACCTCTGTGATTGAGCTGGTAAAGAACCTGGGACGCCGGGGCTTCGGCAGACTGCCGGTCCTCAACGGCGAAGGCAAGGTAATCGGGATCGTCACCACCGGCACTCTCTTGCGGTCTCTCCTGACGCAGATGGAGATGAGTTACCAGAAGAAAGAGCAGGAAAAGCTCCAACGCTATCGTGCCAGCCACATCTTCGAGGATATCAGCTCGGACGACACCAGTATCGTGCTCCGGTACATCGTTGATGACAAGGATTTCACCAATGCCGGCAAGGCTTCAACGATGATCAAGAAATCGCTCCAGAGGCTCGGAGCGCAGCCGCCTCTGGTGCGTCGCGTTGCGGTGGCAGTATATGAAGCGGAAATGAACCTAGTGATTCACACGGACGTGGGAGGAGAGATCCTCGTAACCATACGGAGCGATCGCTTGCAGATCGCGACGGTGGATCACGGTCCGGGAATAGAGAACCTGGACCAGGTGCTCCAGCCGGGCTACTCCACCGCGCCTGAATGGATTCGGCAGATGGGGTTCGGCGCGGGCATGGGCCTGGCCAACATCAAACGATGCTCCGACGTGATGCGTCTTATGTCCGAACCTGGGGCAGGGACTCGCCTGGACATCCTGTTCCTGTTCGGTCCCGGGGGGTTAAGTGGGGCTGGAGGAGTGCGAAAAAAGTCTTGACAGGGGTTTTGGGGTCCAGCATATTATAGCATTATCTTTGTGGGCCCCGCTCGCGGCACCAATCGGGGATCTGCAAAGCTTTGTTTTTTTTAGCCCATTGCCCCCGAGACCAAAGCTCATATCTCTCCGCACCGCCGGACGGTGACGTTCTACCCTGTGGGAGAACATTCATGGCCGAGACCTATTTTCCTATCATAGTGATCCTCCTCCTCTCCGCCTTCATCGGCGTAGCAATGGTGGTGCTCTCCACCTTGCTGGGGCGCAGGAGGCCAAGCGATGTCAAGTTGATGCCGTACGAATGCGGCATGGATCCCATCGGTGATGCGCGGCGCCGGTTTTCGGTGCGATTCTTCCTCACCGGTATGCTCTTCATCATTTTCGACATCGAAATCATCTTCCTCTATCCGTGGGCCGTCATTTATGACAAACTGATGCTCTTCGGCTTTATCGAGATGCTTATCTTCGTCGCGATTCTGGCAATAGGGCTCGCGTACGTGTGGAAAAAAGGGGCCTTGGAATGGGAATAAGCAGTTACCTCGACAACACGGTGCATATCACCTCCCTGGATTGGTTCGTCAACTGGTCCCGGAAGTCCTCCATGTGGCCGCTAGGGTTCGGCCTGGCATGTTGCGCCCTGGAGATGATTGCCACCTTTGTGAGCAGGTATGACCTCTCCCGGTTCGGCATGGAAGTGGCCCGTCCTTCCCCTCGTCAGGCGGATCTCATGATCGTGGCAGGTACGGCCTCGAAGAAGATGCTGCCGGCGATATTGCGGATTTACGAGCAAATGGCCGAACCAAGATGGGTTGTGGCCATGGGCGCGTGTGCTTGCACCGGGGGAATCTACAAGAACTACGCTGTCATCCAGGGAATCGATCGACACTTGCCCGTGGATGTGTACATCCCTGGGTGTCCTCCGAGGCCTGAAGCCCTGATTGACGGCCTGCTTCAGCTCCACGCACGGGTAATGAAGGAATCCGGCGGCCAGCGCGCGAAACTCAAATCTGTCAAGGCTGTTGCTCAATGAACCAGCAAGAGATACGCGACAAGCTCTTCGAGCAATTCGGTGAGGACGCGATCAAGGGCGAGGACCTGTTCCGAGATCAGATCACTCTTACAGTGGATCGGAACCGAATCACATCAGTCTGCCGCTTTCTGAAAGAAGATCCCGATCTGGCATTCGATTTCCTCAGCTTCGTGGGCGCTGTGGATAGATACCCAAGCAGCCCCAGGTTTGAGGTGCTCTACCAGCTCTATTCGCTCCGGAACAACCATCGGTTCAGGATCAAGGCTCTGGTGGACGAGACGGAGTCAGACCCTGCTGTGATCGATTCCATGGTTCCTGTCTGGCCCACCGCGGACTGGCACGAACGCGAGACTTCGGAGATGTTTGGCATCACATTCAAGGGACATCCGGATCCGCGGAAGTTGCTCCTGCCGGAGGAATGGACCTGCCATCCGTTGAGGAAGGATTTTTCCGTAGAAGGAAACGACGAAGAAACCCCTGACCTGCCCCGAAAAGTAGAGCAAGGAAGTTAAACCATGCATGAGGTGGCGAGTTCCAGCGACACTCGCGTGAGAGAAACGTTCGAGCTGAATGTAGGTCCGCACCATCCCAGCACGCACGGGGTGTTTCGAGCCGTGGTTGAGTTGGACGGCGAGATCGTGGTGAATGTTACTCCTCATCTGGGGTACCTCCACCGCGGATATGAGAAGACCTGCGAAGCCAAAACCTGGCACAACGTCATCCCGTTAGCTGAACGCTGCGATTACATGGGCGCGACGAGCAACTCCTTCGTCTACTGCCTGGCAGCGGAGAAGCTCCTCGATATCGAGGTGCCCGAGCGCGCGCAGACCATCCGGGTCATCATGGCTGAGTTGACACGGATTTTCAGCCATCTCTTCTGGTTGGGCACGCACGCACACGATGTTGGCGCTATGACCCCGCTCTTCTACTGCCTGCGCGAGCGGGAGAGCATCATGGACCTCTTTGAGCTGACCGCGGGCGGCCGACTCATGCCCAACTATCTTCGGATCGGCGGATTGATCCGTGACCTGGAAGACGGTTTTGTGGAAAGGGCGCGGGCCTTCACGGACCAGTTCGACTCCCGGGTAGACGATTATGAAGGGCTGTTGACCAAGAACCCGATATATGTTGACCGCACCAAGAACATCGGCGTCCTTCCGCAGGAAGACGCGATTGCCCTGGGGGCCAGTGGTCCCATGGCACGGGCCTCCGGTGTGAGGTGGGATATCAGGAAGTCCGAACCCTATTCCGGATACGATCAGTACGATTTTCAAATGGCCGTGGAACAGGGTTGCGACGTGTATTCGCGGTACCTGGTTCGCATCAGAGAGATGCGAGAGAGCGCTAAGATCGTGCGGCAAGGGCTGGACAAGTTGAAGCCCGGCCCAATCCGAGCGACGAAGCCTGGAGCGGTCTTTCCGCCCCAAGAAGAGATTTACACGAAGACCGAAGCCTTGATCCACCACTTCATGCTTGTGGTGGAAGGCGTCAGAGCGCCGGTCGGCCAGGTGTACCAGGTGATTGAATCGCCCCGCGGGGAACTCGGGTCCTACCTCGTAAGCGACGGAGGCCCCAGGCCGTACCGTCTGAAGTGGAGGCCTCCGGCCTTTGTGAACCTGGAGACCCTTGCCACAATGACCAAAGGCGCTTTTCTGTCAGACCTGATTGCCATACTGTCCAGTATTGACATCGTGCTGGCAGAAGTTGACCGCTAGCGAGTGGGGGGACAATGACCCTGGGGGAAGTTGTCGAAGCCCTGAACTTGGAAGTGCGAACCGGCCAGGACCAAATGGACCGTGTGGTCCAGGGAGGCTACGTCAGCGACCTGCTCAGCGACGTGATTGCAGGCGCGAAAGAGGGTGACCTCTGGGTAACCTTGCAGCTTCACCAGAATATCGTCGCAGTGGCTTTTCTGAACAACCTGGCGGCTATCATTATAGTTAGCGGCCGCGAGCCGAACGCCGACACGCTGGAGAAGGCCGAAGAGCAACAGGTCCCTGTTCTGGTGAGCTCGCTTCCTGCGTATGAAGTCGCAGGTCGTCTGTACCAGATGGGGATTCGCCGAAATGACAACGAATGATCGATTCTGCGCCGGACCTATTTCACAACTTGGTCCGGTGCTGTGGCCGTGACGATGACATCTCGCACCGAACGGTGACGATCTGAGGAGGTGAAGAGCCGCAAGGCATGTGTTTCTCGCGGAGGACCAGGACATCTGAGGGGTCTTCCCGAGAAAAACCATACGAAAAGAGAGGGGCACGCAGGTCGATCTGAAGCTTTACAGACTGGACCTTCATATTCATACCGTGCTGTCGCCGTGCACCGAGATTGACGAAATGACCCCGCGGCGGATCGTCCGGATAGCCCGTGATCATGGACTGGACATGATCGCAATCTGCGATCACAATTCCGCCCGCAATGTAGCTGCAGTCGTTCGGGCCGCGTCCGGCACGGGACTTTCGGTGATCCCCGGCATCGAAGTCACCACGTCCGAAGAGGTGCACATCCTGGGCCTTTTCCCGTCGGTTGAGGCGGCCACGGCCATGCAGGACGAGGTCTATTCGCGTCTGTTCGGGCAGAACGACGAGAAGGTCTTCGGATATCAGGTCGTGGTCGATGAGCACGATATGGTGGAAGACCTGGACGAGCGCCTCCTCATCGGCGCGACCACAATTCCCACCGATGGAGTGGTGGCCCAGATCCACGAGCTCGGCGGGCTGGCAATCGCGTCTCACGTGGATCGGGATGGCTTCGGGATTTTCAGCCAGCTGGGGTTTATTCCCCCAAACCTGAAGCTCGATGCCCTGGAGGTCTCCCCCAGATCCACGTTCGAGGCTGTGCGAGAGCGGCGGGTTCAGGCGAAGCAGTATCTGCTGATCTCTTCCTCGGATGCTCATACGCCGGCAGATATCGGAGCCGCGTGCACACTGGCCCGCATGGCCGAACCGACCTTTGAGGAGTTGCACAAGGCCCTGAGCGGTCAAGACGGACGAGCAATTATTGGGGTTGAGACAACCGGATCGGAGCGCTGAAAAGAAAGCGGGCCCCCAGATCGGCGGTGGCGCAGCCCGCTGGGAATCCAGGATGTTGAGGGGCCGGTCGGCTATCGAATATGGAGGACCTCTCGCTGCACATCCTTGATGTGGCTGAAAACGGGATCACGGCGGGAGCCGGCCTTGTGCGGATAACCATTGAGGAGGACACTGAACAGGACAGGCTTACCATCACCATCGAAGATAATGGTCGAGGCATGGAGCCGGACTTCCTGGCAAAAGTGCTCGACCCGTTCGTGACAACGCGAACTACCCGAAAAGTGGGCATGGGCCTGTCATTGCTTGAGCAAGCAGCCGCGGAGGCGGACGGCGACCTGAAGGTGGAATCGAGTCCCGGCCGTGGCACGAGTGTTCATGTGACCATGCGGCACAGTCATATAGACCGCAAGCCTCTTGGAGACATGGCCGCGACCATGATCACGTTGATAGAAGGTAACCCGGATGTGGATTTCTTCTATATCCATAAAAAGAATGGAAACGAGTTCTCCCTGGATACTCGCGAACTTCGAGAGGAGCTGGAAGAAGTCCCGCTGAACAACCCTGCGGTAATCGGATTCATCCGGGACAGTGTGGATTCAGGGCTGAAAGAGATCAACGCAGGGTGATCGATATCAGGAACAGAGATTCTCTTTACGGAGTGGAATCAAAGTGGAAGAGCGAGACGCGCTACTCAAAAAAAAGGTTGAGCCCGTTGTGGAGGCTGTTCCCGCGGAAAAGCTCGAACAACTGGACGATATCCTCTCTCGGTATGAAGGCAAGCCGGGGTACTTAATCCCAGCACTCAAAGACGCGCAAGAACTGGTCGGATACCTGCCTCAGCTGGTTCAAGGCCGAGTCGCGGACATGCTGGGTGTGACCTCGTCCCACGTGTACGGCGTGGTGACCTTCTACTCGTTTTTCACCATCACCCCTCGCGGCCGACACACGATTCGCCTTTGCCTGGGAACAGCCTGCTACGTGAAGGGCGCGAAGGACATCCTGGAAAACATCACCAGAGAGGTTGGCATCACGGTGGGTGAGACCTCCGAGGACGGTCGTTTTACCCTCGAAGCGGTACGGTGTCTCGGAGCGTGCGGTCTGGCTCCGGTGCTCTTGGTGGGAGGCGACACGCACGGGAATATCGTGCCCAAAGATGCAGTCTCGATACTAGACGGATATCAATGAGCAATGATGCGCCAGGAGGTGCGATCATGGCCAAGATCAGCATACAGGACCTGAAAAAGATCAAAGAAGAGCAGAAGGCCAAGATGGTCCTTCGTGAAGGCGCCCAGCGAGCCAAGATTACGGTTCACATGGGGACCTGCGGCATCGCGGCAGGCGCGCGGGATATCATGGTGCTCTTCAGGGACGTTATCGGCGAACGTGGTCTGGACGACATCATCCTGACCAATTCGGGATGCGCGGGACTTTGTGCGCAAGAACCGATGATCACCGTCGAGGTCGCGGGCCAGTCCCCCGTCAAGTACGTGAAGCTCAACGTGGATAAGGCCCGACGCATCTTTGACGAACACGTGATAGCCGGTAACCCTGTGGAAGATTATGCGCTTGCACGGGGAAGTGAAACCACGGCCCAGTAGCGATTCGACGGAAATAACCGACCCGCCCCCATGCTTCCAGAACAAGGCGGTGGAGAAATATAGATGAGTGCCAGCCCTTATTACCGAATGCAGTTCTTATTGTGCGCGGGAACAAGCTGCATTGCCAGCGGTTCGCTCGAAGTCAAAGATGCGCTCCAGAAGGAACTGCTCAAAAGAAACCTCCAGGACGACGTGCAGATCGTCATGACCGGATGCAACGGTTTCTGCGCCAGAGGTCCTCTGGTAGTGGTTTATCCGGACGGCGTCTTCTATAACCAGGTCAAGCCCGAGCACGCGCCGCTCATCGTCGAAGAGCATGTGCTCAAGGGTCGTGTTGTTCAGGAGCTCTTGTTCAAAGAGGCTGCTGCCAAAGATAAAGTGCCGCTGATCAAGGACATCGATTTCTTCGGTCGTCAGAGGCTGATCGCGCTGAGAAACCGAGGCCTGATCGACGCTGAGAGCATCGATGACTACATAGCCAGAGACGGATATTCAGCGCTGGCCAAAGCCCTGGAATCGATGACGCCGGAGCAGGTAATCGAAGAGGTCAAGATTTCAGGCCTCAGAGGACGTGGGGGAGGCGGTTTTCCCACAGGCATGAAGTGGGAGGAGTGCCGGAAATACGACAATTTCCCCAAGTACACGGTGTGTAACGGCGACGAAGGCGATCCGGGAGCATTTATGGACCGTAGCGTCATGGAAGGCGACCCGCATTCGGTCCTTGAGGGAATGGCCGTCTCCGGATACGCCATCGGCGCGAACAAGGGATACATCTACGTGCGAGCCGAGTATCCGCTGGCAATTCAGAGGCTCCAGAAGGCCATTGATGACGCTCGTGAGTACGGTCTGTTGGGACCGAACATCTTCAACAGCGGCTTTGACTTCGATATCGAGATCTATCCCGGCGCGGGCGCATTCGTCTGCGGTGAATCCACCGCGCTCATGTATTCCATCGAGGGCAAGCGCGGCATGCCGCGAATCAAACCTCCCCGGAGCGCTGAAGCCGGCTTGTGGAACCAGCCCACTAACCTCAACAACGTGGAAACCTTCGCGAACATTAACCCCATCATACTTAACGGCGGCGCGTGGTTCGCATCCATCGGCACCGAAGGGAGCAAAGGCACAAAGGTCTTTGCTTTAACCGGCGCCATTAACAACGTGGGCCTCGTGGAAGTTCCAATGGGCACCACGTTGAAGACCTTGATCTTTGACATCGGCGGAGGAATCCCCAAGAAGAGGAAGTTCAAGGCAGCCCAGATCGGCGGTCCGTCCGGCGGATGTATTCCCAATGGCATGGAAGACGTGCAGATCGATTACGAGTCGCTGACGGACGTTGGCGCCATGATGGGGTCCGGCGGCGTGGTGGTCATGGATGACATGACCTGCATGGTGGATACTGCCCGGTTCTTTACGCACTTTTCGGTGGAGGAATCTTGCGGCAAGTGCGTGCCCTGTCGCGAAGGGCTCAAGGTGATGCACGAGAAGCTCACCGATATCGTGGAGGGCCGAGGGCAGGCGGGAGACATCGAGTTCTTGCAGCAGTTGGGCAAGCACATCGGCTCCACGTCTCATTGCGGGCTGGGAAAGGCCGCTGCCAATCCAGTGCTCTCTACCATACGCTATTTCAGGGACGAGTACGAGGCGCATATCTTCGATAAGAGCTGTCCTGCGCTGGTGTGCGTGGATCTGATCAAGTTCGAAGTAATCGAAGAGAAGTGCACAAAATGCGGCATGTGCTTCCGAGGGTGTCCGTCCGGAGCCGTCATTTGGGAGAAGAAACAAATCGCACGCATCGACGTTTCCAAGTGCACGAAGTGCCGAACGTGCATCACGAACTGCAAGTTCGGCGCAATCAGGTAAGAAAGCTGACATGGGACCCACGTCACGATCCGTGGCGACCGGAGCTGATGGAATTGACTCTGAAACCATCCTGGCGGTGAGAAAGATTCTATGGTTACGCTGACCATCGACGGAGTTGAAGTCACTGTAGAGCGTGGAACCAGCATCCTGGAAGCTGCGCAAAAGGCGGGAATTCGCATTCCGACCCTCTGCCACGACAAGCGACTGGTTCCTTACGGCGCGTGTCGGTTGTGCATGGTGGAAGTGACCTCCAGGGGTCGGACGCGCACGATGCCGGCCTGCTTTAATCCGGCGCGTGAAGGCATGGAAGTAGCCACCCATACGCCGAAGCTCGCTGAGAGCCGCCGAATGCAACTGATGTTGCTGCTGAGATCTCACCCGCTCCTGTGCCCCAGTTGCGACGCAGGTGGAAACTGCCGCTTGCAGGACTTGGTTCACGAGTACGAGGTGCCCGAACTCCCGTTCACTCGCGAGTCCCGGTACTACCACGTGGATAATGCTTCCCATTTTATTCGCTTCAATATGAATCTGTGCGTCAAATGCGGCATGTGCGTCCGCATCTGCGACGAGGTCCAGGGTGAGAACGAGCTGAGCTTCATCAACCGCGGCATGGAATGCGAGGTTTCCACAGACTTCGGACGTCCCCTTCAATGCGAGTTCTGCGGTCAGTGTGCCCAGATTTGCCCGGTGGGCGCTATCGCTTCAAAATGGTTGGTAGGCACCGCCAGAGCATTTGAGGTGAATCGAGTAAACACTGTTTGCTCTTTCTGCAGCTTGGGCTGTGTGTTAACGGTCGGGGAACGCAACAAAAAGATCGTCTCCGTAGCTTCTCCCGCGAACAGCCACAATGAAGGAAATCTCTGTGTCAAAGGGCGGTTCGGATGGCCGTACGTCTATTCCGAGCAACGCCTAACCAAACCGTTGATTCGGAAGAATGGGAGCCTCCAGCAAGTTGAGTGGAACGAAGCCCTCAGCTTTGTCGCGGAGCAGCTCATCGCAATTAAAGGTGCCGGCGGCCCAGGAAGCCTCGCTGCCCTGGGGTCCGAACGACTTACGAACGAAGAGGCGTACGTCTTCAATCGCTTCGTGCGAACGGTCATGGAAACCCCGCACCTCGATCATGCGGGCGGATATGGATATCGAGCGCTGGTGGACGGCCTCCGGCCCGTGCTCGGATTTCCTGCCTCCACGAGCTCGATCATCGAGATACGGGACGCCGATGTGATCCTCCTGTTGGCCGCAGACCTTACCGAAACCCACCCAGTGGCCAAGAATGAAGCGATCATGGCAACGAGCCGGCACAAAGGCGAGCTCATCGTCATAGACGCGGTGAAGACTAAGCTCAGCCGACGCAGAGGCACGCACCTGATGTGCAAGCCCGGGACCGAGCACCTCGTTGCCTTCGCGATGCTCAAGGAGATCATCGATAGAGAGTGGTTCGATCGCAAAGCCCTGGATTTGCGGGCTGAGGGCCTCGACGAACTGGTCGCGTCCCTTGCACCGTACGGGGCGGACGCGGTGAGTGCGCTTACGGGCGTCGATGCTGACGTCATCCGCCAAGCCGCTGAGAAGTACGCCCAGGCCTCCAAGGCAGTGATCCTCCTGAACGACGGAATGAATCGGCCGTCTCAGAATGTGTTGCTTGCGCAGGCTGCCGCAAACCTCGCGGTGATAACAGGCAACTTGGGCAAGGAATCAGCGGGAGTATTCGTGTTCGGCGAGAAAGCCAATGCCCAGGGTGCGATCGACATGGGGCTCGCGCCGGATCTCCTGCCCGGATTCCACAGTCTGGCGGACGAAGAAGCCCGTGCTCGCTTTGAAGCAACCTGGGGCGGACCGCTTCCCACGGAACCCGGCATGAACGCCGCGGGAATTCTGGAAGCAGCCGAGAAGGGCGACATTCGAGGCCTGTACGTGGTCGGTGAAAATCCTCTGGAAACGTATCCGAACCGAGGCCAGGTGGAGCAGGCTCTGAGCAAGCTTCAGTTCCTGGTGGTGCAGGATCTGTTCCTGACATCGACTGCTCGGTTGGCTCATGCGGTCCTTCCTGTCGCATCGTTCATGGAAAAGAACGGAACCGTGACAAGCGCCGAGCGAATGATTCAGCGTGTGAAGCCGGTATGGAAGCCGGTCGAGTCCAAGAGCGACCTGGAGATCTTTACCGCTTTGGCCGCGATGATGGGAAAGCCCGCGATGACGTACCCCGGGCCGGAGCGGGTAATGGATGAGATCGCTACGATGGTGGATGTGTACAAAGGTGTCTCGTACGACCGCATCGGCGATCACGGCCTCCAGTGGCCTTGCGTGGATACTGAAGATCCGGGGAAACGCAGGCTCTACGAAGGCGGATTCCCGGCCGGGAAAGCCCAACTCCAACCTGCGCCGAATTTCCAGGCATCGCCCAACCAGGAAGGTCCGTTCTCTCTCATACCGGGGATCTTGAAATTCCATTCAGGCTCTATGTCCCAATTTAGTTTCTCGCTCCTGGAAGTTGTGGCTGGAGCGGTCGCGGAGATGAATCGCTCAGACATGAAAGCCGTGGGGCTCTCGGATGGAGATAGGGCGCGGATGACCGATTCATTCGGCGCGTCGATCACCGTGAATGTGAAAAGCTCTGGGAGAGCGCCGGCGGGAGTCGTGATCGTTCCCCAGCATTTCTCTGAAGTAATGCTGAACACGCTGACTCGGTGGAATGACCCGGTGCCGAAGGTAAGAGTGGAAAAGGTTTAGGAATGACGAGAGGTTGAACGAATGGATGCCGCCATTCCCATGATATTGGTTGTGGTCAAGGTGCTGCTGGTTTTGGGCGCAGTCCTGACGCTTGTGGCATATACGACGCTTCTGGAGCGGAAGCTTCTGGGCTGGATACAGGTGCGGATCGGACCCAACCGAGTTGGACCTTGGGGGCTCTTGCAGCCGCTCGCTGACGGAGTCAAGCTCCTCACGAAAGAGGAGATCACTGTGACCAAGGCCAATCGGATTGTGTACATTGTCGCGCCTATGATCGTCGTGGCTTGTGCCCTCATCCCGTTCGGGGTGATTCCGTTTGCCAAAGGCTTAGGTCTGGAGAGACTTCTCGGAGCCGCTGCAGAGCGGTACGACCTCAATACCGGCGTGATTGCTGACATCAACGTGGGCATTCTCTTCATCTTCGCGATATCCTCTCTCGGTGCATACGGCGTGATTTTGGGCGGCTGGGCGTCCAACAGCAAGTATTCACTGCTTGGCGGCATCCGGACAGGCGCCCAGATGATCAGTTATGAACTGGGCCTGAGCCTTGCGGTCTTAGGCGTGCTTATGATCGCGGGTACCCTGAGCTTGGTTGATATCGTAGAGAGCCAAAGCAGCGTCTGGAAATGGTTCGTATTCAGGCAGCCTGTGGGCTTTCTCCTCTTCCTCATTGCCGGAGCAGCGGAAATCTGCCGAACGCCCTTTGACGTGATTGAATGCGAGAACGAGCTGGTTGCAGGCTATCAGACCGAATACAGCTCGATGAAGTTCGGACTTTTCTACTTGGGTGAATATGCGCACTTGATCTTTCTAAGCGCCTTGATCACCACCCTCTTCTTCGGAGGATGGCAAGGGCCGATTTTGCCCCCCATCGTCTGGTTCATGGGCAAGACCCTCTTCTTTATGTGTTTCTTCATATGGGTCAGGGCGACTTATCCTCGTCTGCGTTATGACCGGGTAATGGCCTTTGGCTGGAAGGTACTCTTGCCCGCAGGGCTAATCAACATAATGGTGACCGCTTTCATCTATACGGTCTGGCTCCAGTCCGCGGGCCGAGGCTTCTAGGCAATGGAACGGGTGACCGCCGGTCGGCGCCCGAGACGCGATATTCGATTTTCAGCGATCGTGCGAGGTTGCAGCAGATGATCATCCCATTGTTAGAGGGACTGAAAGTTACCTTGAAACATCTGTTCGCGAAGAAGGTAACGCTCCAGTATCCGGATGAAAAACCCAACTTGGCAAGGCGATGGCGGGGCAGGCACGTCCTCAAAGTGCATTCTTCAGGCAAGATCAAGTGCGTTGCGTGCATGTTGTGTGCGACGGTGTGCCCGGCACAGTGCATCAGCATCGTAGCGGCCGCTGAGCCGGACAACCGCAAGTACCCTGAGAGTTACGTGTTGGACATGGGAAGGTGTATCTGGTGCGGCCATTGCGTCGAGGTCTGTCCGAAGGAAGCCATTGAGATGACCACGGCCTATGAGCTGTCGGAATACACTCGCGAGGATCTCATCTACGACAAGGAGGCGTTGCTGCAGCCTCCGCAAGAGCGTTACGTCGTCGAGAAGAGAAAGGCCGGTTAACACCACTTACCCTGGGAGGTCGGGGGAATATTCATGGAACTTGCTTACTTTTACATTCTCTCGTTCATTGTGGTCGTTTCGGCCGTCTTCGTAGTCTTTCTGCGCAGGCCGTTGCACAATGTGCTCTTTATGATTCTCACCATGATCGGTGTGGCGTGTTTGATGCTGCAGCTCCACGCGGAATTCATCGCTATGGTCCAGCTAATCGTCTATGCGGGCGCGGTCATGGTCTTGTTCCTCTTTGTGGTGATGTTGGTCAACATCACCCAGCCCGATCTGCTCAGTCAGTTGATCGCGGTGCGAGGTTGGGCCGGTGCGCTCGTGGCATTTGCGATTTTCGGCATTATCTTGACCGTATTCAAACTCAGTGGCGAGCCCGCGATTCCGAAAGCGCAGGCTGCCCAGCAGCTTACGAACACGGAACTGGTTGCTCGAGAGCTCTTCACCACGTATCTCCTTCCGTTCGAGATTGCGTCGGTGCTGCTCCTTGCGGCCATCATCGGTGCGGTAATCCTGGTCCGGAAAAGCCGGTAAGGCAAACAGCGCCGCCGGCGCCGGACGGTTCTTGGTGTAGGAAAGAGACATGCTTACGTTAGATCACTATCTGGTGTTGTCCGCGATCCTCTTCTTTCTCGGGGCCGTAGGCGTGATGGTCCGTGCGCAGATCATCGTGGTGCTCATGTGCCTCGAACTTATGCTTAATGCGGTAAACCTGGCCTTTGTGGCGTTTGCGCGTTATCTGGGTTCCGTGGAAGGGCAGGTGATCGTTCTCTTCATCATGGTGGTTGCAGCCGCGGAAGTCGCGGTCGGTCTGGCCATCGCGGTGGCCATCTTCAGGCAGAAGGGCACCACCAGTATCGAGGATCTTCGGATTATGAAGTGGTAGGCCACGAACGCCACCCGAGCGCATGTGCGACCCGCGGTGGCATCACTCGTCTAAACTGAGATTGGGAGCCTGGAATGTTTGATCTGGTCTGGTTGATTCCTCTCTTTCCGCTGATCGGCTTCTTGCTGAACGCCGTATTTGGCAGGGAGTGGCCCGAGAAGGTCAATGGATGGGTGGGTTCGCTCTCCGTGGGAGCGTCCTTCGTGGTGGCATGTTTGATCCTCAAAGAGCTACTTGCGACCGATCCGGCCTCCCGATCAGTAGAAAAGATCGTGTACACGTGGATCGTTTCAGGGAACCTGAATGTCCCCGTGGGTTTTCTTATGGATCCGCTCAGCATGGTCATGCTGATGGTGGTGAGCGGTGTCGGTTTTATTATCCACGTCTATTCGATCGGGTACATGCACGGCGAGGTGGGTTATCGGCGGTATTTTTGCTACCTGAACCTCTTCGTCTTCTCCATGCTCATCCTGGTCTCAGCCAACAATTTCCTGCTGATGTTCGTGGGCTGGGAAGGCGTGGGCCTCTGCTCTTACCTGCTCATCGGCTATTACTATGAAAAAAAATCCGCTGCTGACGCGGGCAAGAAAGCATTCGTGGTGAACCGGGTCGGCGACTTCGGGTTCATGCTGGGCATGTTCCTGCTCTTCGTGACCTTCGGCACATTCAACTATACCGAGATCTTCGCCGCAGCCCCCAAGCAACTCGTACAGGGCGGAATCCTGGTCACGGGCATCACCTTGCTCCTCTTCGTGGGAGCAACGGGCAAATCAGCGCAAATACCGCTCTATACGTGGCTCCCGGACGCGATGGAAGGCCCCACTCCGGTCAGCGCCCTCATTCACGCGGCCACGATGGTCACCGCGGGCGTGTACATGGTCGCTCGGTGCAGCGTGTTATTCGCGATGGCGCCCATCTCGCTGTACACCGTTGCGGTCATCGGAGGCGCCACGGCGCTTTACGCGGCTTCTATCGGCGTGACCCAGTTCGACATCAAGCGAGTGCTTGCTTATTCCACCATCAGCCAGCTTGGGTACATGTTTATGGCCTGCGGAGTGGGCGCATTTGCTTCGGGCATTTTCCATCTGATGACCCATGCCTTTTTCAAGGCCCTCTTGTTCATGGCCGCAGGAAGCGTAATGCACGCCATGTCCGGCGAGCTGGACATGCGCAAGATGGGAGGCTTGAGGAAACAACTCCCGTGGACTCACGGTACCTATTTGGTCGGAACGCTGGCCATTGCGGGGATCCCTCCCCTTGCCGGGTTCTTCAGCAAGGATGAGATCCTCTTCTACGCGTTCGAAAAGCACCTCGGTTTCTGGATTCTGGGAGCAGTGGCCGCCATCGTCACATCATTCTATATGTTCCGCAGTGTCTTCATGACCTTCTATGGCGAATCGAGAGTTGATGCACATGCGGCCCATCACCTGCACGAGTCGCCGCCCATCATGGTGGTCCCGCTGGTAGTGTTGGCCATTCTGGCGGCTGTAGGCGGCTTCGTAGGAATTCCAATCGTCTCCG
>JBMOME010000309.1:0-20181 GCA_049323095.1 Thermodesulfobacteriota bacterium | reverse complement strand
GCTGGCACGTGTTCGGTGACTTCCTCGCTCCGGTGTTTGCGCCTGCCAAATCCATCATCGAGGCAGGCCACCACGGTGCACATCACAGCCTGGCGCTGGAATTGACCCTCATGCTGATCTCTGTGGGAGTAGCAGTGGTAGGCTGGCTGCTGGCCCGTTGGATGTACATCACCGATCCGTCGGTGCCGGACGAGGTGATTAAGGAATTCAAAGGCCTGCACACGCTGATATACAACAAGTACTGGATAGACGAGCTGTACGATTTTCTCTTTGTGAATTCAATCGTGCGTTTTTCCCGGTTCCTCTGGAAATACTTCGATGACGCAGTCATTGACGGGATCGTCAATGGGTTGGCTGCGCTCGTCAGAGAATGGGGCAGCGGGTTACGCCGATTGCAAACAGGTCTGATTCGCGATTATGCGTTGTCGCTACTCTTGGGCGTGCTCGCGGTCATCGGTTACCTGGTATTTCGATAATGCATGGAGGAATGCCTTCCATGGATCTTGCATCCTTGCCATTGCTGAGCCTTGTGATCTTCATTCCCCTCGTGGCCGCGGTAATCCTGCTCTTTGTGGGCAGGGCGTATGAATCGCTCATGCGCACGATCGCGCTGGTCTTCATGCTGCTGGATTTGGCTGCGTCAGCCGCGGTGTACTATTGGTTCGACGCGAGCTCGGCAGCCATGCAAATGACCGAGTATCACGTCTGGGTGCCGACGTGGGGGATTTCGTACAAGCTCGGGATCGACGGAATCAGCCTCTTCCTGGTACTGCTCACCGGCCTCTTGGGACCGATTGTGATCCTGGCTTCGTGGGACGACATCAAGTACAGGGTAAAAGAGTTCCTGATCTCCCTGCTCGTGCTGCAAACCGGCATGATGGGGGTCTTTGTCTCGCTGGACCTCTTTCTCTTCTACGTTTTCTGGGAAGTGATGCTCATTCCCATGTACCTCCTTATCGGAGTGTGGGGGAACCCGGCCCGGAAGCTTTACGCTGCGATCAAGTTCGTGCTCTACACCATCGTGGGAAGCTTGCTGATGCTGGTCGCCATTTTGGTGCTCTACCTCATGGCGGGCAGCACATCGGGAGAGTACACCTTCGATCTGCTGAAGCTCTATGAATTCCCGGTTCCCATTTATGCCCAGGTGTGGATGTTCCTGGCATTCTTCCTCGCGTTTGCCATCAAAGTGCCAATGTTTCCGTTCCACACATGGCTTCCTGACGCACACACCGAGGCGCCGACCGTGGGCAGCGTGGTCCTTGCCGCAGTGCTGCTCAAGATGGGGACTTACGGATTTATCCGCTTTGCCATACCGCTCTTCCCCAACGCGGCCATTGATTCGACCTGGTGGATCATGGTCCTCGCTCTGATCGGCATTATCTACGGAGCGTGGGTCGCGATGGTGCAGGTGGACGTGAAGAGGCTGGTGGCCTTTTCAAGCGTAAGCCACCTCGGATTCGTCATGCTTGGCATGTTCGCTTTCACCGTCCGCGGAGTGGAAGGCAGCATCCTCCAGATGATCAACCACGGGTTGAGCACCGGCGCTCTCTTTCTCATCGTGGGGATCATCTACGAACGGCGACATACGAGGCTCATCGAGGATTACGGTGGAATTTCAAGGGTCATGCCGCTCTTTGCGGTCTTTTTCATGATCTTTACCCTTTCCTCCATCGGATTGCCCGGGCTCAACGGGTTCGTGGGCGAATTTTTGATCCTGCTGGGCACCTTTGAGGTGCATCCCTGGTTTGCGGTTCTGGCTGCGACAGGTGTGATCTTTGCCGCGGTATACATGCTGTGGATGTTCCAGAGGGTCATGTTCGGCCCGCTCACCAATCCCAAGAATATTGGCCTCAAAGACCTGAACTATCGGGAAATCGTGGTGCTCGCGCCGCTGGTGGTCTTTATTGTTTGGATCGGGGTGTACCCCGACACCTTTCTGAAGCCGATGGAACCTTCGGTTAAGCAATTCTTGAAACAGGTCGAAGTGAAGAAAGCCGCGGTCCTCGACCAGGAGAATGGAAAGAGACTGTCCGCACTGAATCTGGCAGTGCAATCCTATTCTCAGAACGCGGCGAAAGATCGCTGATAGACGTAATCAGGAGCATAGGGGATGATTTCCTTACCCGAAATAGCCTTTGCCGGTATTCTTCCCGAGTTGCTGTTGTGCGCTGCGGGCGTGGTTATCCTTGTTGTGGGCTGGTTTCTGCGCCGAGGCGTATTGGCGATGTCCTGCACGATCGGCATTGTGGGAATAGTCGCTGCCCTTATCGCAAATTATCCTCTACGTTTTACGGAAAACAGCGCATTCTCCAATATGCTGGCAGTGGATGCGTACTCCTGGTTCCTGAACATCGTGATTCTGATCGCGGCAGCTCTGACTATTCTCATGTCCGTGCGGTATCTGGAGGATGAAGGGATCGAAATGTACGAGTACTTCGTGCTCGTGCTCTTTGCCGCCGCGGGCATGATGTTCATGGTCGGTGGCAATCATATCCTGATGATTTATATCGGCCTGGAAACGCTTTCCATCTCCATCTACATACTTGTCGGCGGACTGCCGGAGAGCATCAAATCCAAAGAAGCCGCTATGAAATACCTGATTTTGGGTGGCTTCGCGAGCGGGATGTTCTTGTACGGAGCGGCTCTTCTTTTTGGCGCCGCGGGAACACTGACACTGAGCGGGCTCGCCAAGTACTTCCAGGCCGGGCAGGTGAGCTTGCTGGCCAAGGCGGGCATGGGCCTTCTGCTGGTTGGCTTTTGCTTCAAGATATCCGCAGTCCCCTTCCACATGTGGACGCCTGACGTGTACGACGGTGCGCCCACGCCGCTGACCGCATTCATGTCAGTGGGAGTGAAGGCCGCGGCATTTGCAGCGTTCGTTCGGGTTTTCTTCGAAGCTCTGACGCAATTTCAGGTCAACTGGACGCAAGTCCTGTGGGTATTGGCCGTGTTGACCATGATCCTGGGCAATGTGGCCGCGCTGGTCCAGGAGAATATCAAGAGAATGCTCGCATACTCCAGTATCGCGCACGCGGGTTACATTCTCATCGGCATGATCGCCGGCGGAAAGGCAGGTCTTTCGGGCGTCCTCTATTACCTGCTTGCGTACACCTTTACCAACCTGGGAGCTTTCGGAATCGTGGCTCTGGTGGGCAGAAAAGGTGAAGCCAGGATCATGCTGGAGGACTACCGGGGGCTAGGCAATTCCAACCCGCTGCTCGCTGTCGCCATGGCTATTTTCATGTTTTCATTAGCCGGAATACCGCCGACCGCGGGGTTTATCGGCAAATTCACCATCTTCAGCGCTGCCCTGGCTCAAGGTTATATCTGGCTGGTCATTATTGCCGTCCTCACCAGTATTGTGTCGGTTTTTTACTATTTCCGGGTCATCATGAAGATGTACATGGAAGCCCCTGAAACCCAGCCGGCAGCGCTCCAGTTTTCTCCTGCCACCGCGGCGGCTTTGATCATTTCCACAGCCGGTGTGCTCTATATCGGCCTCTTCCCAACGACCTATTTGGGGCTGGCCCTGGAGTCGGTCAAACCGCTCTTTTAACGATCCCCTGGAACGAGAGCGCGGAAAGCGCTATCCTTGGGCAGGGCAAATATTTGCTCTTGCGTTGTGGTGTGTTCGGAGAGTAAAGGGATCATCCATGAAACTGAAAGCTCTGGTCCCAACAGGACACGGCATCAATTGCGAACTGGAGACCCGCAGAGCCCTGGAACTAGGCGGATTCCAGCAGATCGACCTGGTGCACCTGAACCTGCTTGCCAAGGGCGAAGTGGATCCCGCCGACTATCAGTGCATAGCTTTTCCCGGAGGCTTCCTCGATGGAGACGACCTGGGCGCTGCGCAGGCGTGTGCAAATCGCATCCGACATTCGAAGGTAAATTCAGAGCGGCTGATCGATCGCCTGGTTCAGTTCGTCACTCGAGGCGGCCTCATACTGGGCATCTGCAATGGGTTCCAACTGCTGGTGAAGCTGGGTATGTTGCCCGCATCCGACGGAGACTACACCGCGCGGCGAATCACTCTGACAGCGAACGAGCGCGGCCGATTCGAGGATCGCTGGGTGCACCTGGCGATTGATCCGAAGTCGCCTTGCATATTTACCAAGGGAATTGACCGTCTTTACCTCCCGGTCCGCCACGGTGAAGGCAAGATAATCGGGCCCGACGAACAAACCACGCGCAACCTGGTGGAATCGCATCAGGCTGCAGTGAGATACGCGTCGCCCGAGACCGGTGAGCCGACCATGGAATACCCATACAACCCGAATGGTTCCCGTGATGCTATCGCGGGCGTGTGCGACCCTACCGGCAGAGTGTTCGGCCTCATGCCCCACCCGGAAGCCTTCAACCATCGAACCAACCATCCCCACTGGACCCGCGAAGACCTCCCCGAAGAAGGGCAGGGGATAGCGGTCTTCAAGAATGCGGCAAGGTATCTCCTCAGCGCATAAGGGACGTTGTGGGCAGGCTGGCAACCGCCGACAGACGGAAGCGATTTGCGGAGGGCCGGGGTTGGCCGCGGACTGGGTGAGTCATCTCAATGGGCAAGAAACCCCTTGACGTCAGTACGCCAATGACGTATCGTGAGAAGACGATAGTCTTTGTCGAAATGCCGGTGTTTACAGAGGCATTACTCAAGCACCTCCCGGACCATGAGTATAGAGAAGTGCAGACCCTGTTGGCCGCAGATCCGACAGCAGGAGACCTCATTCCGGGATGCAAGGGGCTTCGGAAGCTGCGGTGGAAGGCGGAGGGGCGCGGCAAACGGAGAGGCATCCGGATCTTGTATTACTGGGCCGTCAAGCAGGACAAGATCCTCTTGCTTGATCTTTTTGCAAAGAACGAAAGCGACGATTTGACGGCAAAGCAGTACAAGATGCTGACGTCATACGTCAGGAAGGAATACCCGTGAAAGACGATCGGTTTGACAAGATGATGGAAGGCGTGAAGCAGGGAGCCGCTTACCTGAAGGGCTCGGGTCGCCCCTCTCGGGTTTTTGAGGTGAAGGTGAAGGTCCCTGATGCGAAAGGGATTCGAGGGAAGCTCAAGATCTCGCAGCCGGAGTTCGCTCGAATGCTTGGTATCAGTGTGAGAACGCTGCAAAACTGGGAACAAAAGCGCCGTGTGCCTGATGGGCCTGCTAGAGTCTTGTTGGCATTAGCTGCGGCTTACCCGGAGCAAGTGCGAGAAGTCTCTCGGAAGATCGTGGCAAGAAAGGGTGAGGAGAAAGACGCGGCCTCACCCAAAGGGGCCTGATGCTGAATCGCCCATTCGCTCTACTCGCCGTTTTGCGAGTATTAGCCACGCGTAATCTCTCAAGAATTCTCCACAATTAGCAGGCACGCTGGCCAGCTCGTGGCTTCACCTAAGAAGAGGGCAAAGTTAATCCTTTGATACGGCATATCTTTCTTTCTTTTTTGTTGTCAGGCAGGGCGGAATAAACTACAATTGGCGGTCGGTTCTGCGTTCTGGTGTCCTCGATCACGTACATCATGAATCCCAATCCGGCAGGGTTTCCTGCCCCCGGGTGTAAATTTCTCTGAGGAGGTTTATATGGCTCTGGATCCTACCAAGATGGCTGACTGGGAAGTAGCCGAAGCAGCCGAAAAGACCATGAAGACCGTTTATCAGCTCCGGGATGAGCTGGGGCTGAAGGAAGAAGAGCTTCTTCCGCACGGTCATTATGTGGCGAAAGTGGACTTCCGAAAGGTGCTCAATCGACTCAAAGACAGACCTGACGGCAAGTACATCGACGTGACCGCGATCACCCCTACGCCGCTTGGCGAAGGCAAGTCCACCTGCTCCATGGGTTTGGTGGAAGGTCTGGGCAAGCGCAAGAAGAATGTTGTGGCGGCCATCCGGCAGCCTTCCGGTGGTCCGACCATGAACATCAAGGGGTCCGCGGCAGGCGGCGGTCTGGCTCAGTGCATACCGCTCACACCTTTCTCGCTTGGTCTCACGGGTGACATCAATGCGATCATGAACGCCCACAACCTCGCCATGGTTGCACTCACGTCGAGAATTCAGCATGAATTCAACTACGACGACGCGGAATGGGCCAAGCGGGGCCAGCCCCGGCTGAACATCGATCCTCGAAGAGTGGAATTCGGCTGGATCATTGACTTCTGCGCACAGGCCCTGCGGAACATCATCATCGGCATCGGCGGAAAGATGGACGGCTTCATGATGCAGTCCAAGTTCGGGATTGCGGTATCGTCCGAGCTTATGGCCATTCTCGCGGTCGCGAAAGACCTGAAAGACATGCGTGAGCGAATGGGCCGCATCGTGGTCGCTACCAGCAAGGATGGCAAGCCGGTCACGACAAGAGATCTTGAAGTGGACGGCGCGATGACCGCGTGGATGGTGGAAGCTCTGAATCCTAACCTGTTGCAGTCCATCGAGGGCCAGCCGGTCTTCGTGCATGCAGGTCCGTTCGCCAACATCGCAATCGGCCAGTCTTCCATTATTGCTGACCGAGTCGGTCTCAAGCTCGGCGATTATCATGTGACCGAATCAGGATTCGGGGCTGACATCGGATTCGAGAAGTTCTGGAACCTCAAATGCCGCTTCTCCGGCCTCAAGCCGCACTGCGCGGTCGTGGTTGCCACGATCAGAGCGCTCAAGTGTCATGGCGGCGCGCCTGTTCCCAGACCGGGTCTACCCATGCCCAAGGAATATTCCGAGGAGAACGTGGGATGGGTCGAGAAGGGTTGCGAAAACCTGGTCCACCACATCAACACGGTTAAGAAGGCCGGCATCAATCCGGTGGTGTGCATCAACGCATTCTACACGGATACGAAGAATGAAATCGCAGCAGTTAAGCGCATCGCGGAGGCTGCCGGTGCTCGTGCGCCGGTTTCCGAGCATTGGCTCAAGGGAGGGGATGGTGCCCTGGAATTCGCCGATGCGGTTGTTGATGCCTGCGAAGAGCCCAATGAATTCAAGCTCCTCTATGAACTCAGCCTCCCGCTGAGCAAGAGGATTGAAGTGATCGCGAAAGAGGTGTACGGCGCGGACGGCGTCAGCTATTCGGCCGAAGCTCAGGAGAAGCTCAAGCAGATGGAAGCCGATCCCGACACCGCCAAGCTGGGCACCTGTATGGTCAAGACGCATCTCAGCCTCTCGCACGACCCGAACATCAAGGGTGTTCCGAAAGGTTGGGTGCTGCCGGTCCGAGACATCCTCACGTACAAGGGTGCAGGTTTCGTGGTGCCGGTAGCCGGCGCGATTTCACTGATGCCTGGAACGAGCTCCAATCCTGCATTCCGAAGAATTGACGTGGATGTGGAGACCGGAAAGGTCAAAGGCGTCTTCTAGCTCCTTGGGAAGTCCGCGCCATCCTCCTGGGTAACGAAGGATTGTGGCGGCTGCCTCAGATTGAAGTTATTCTCAGAACCAATAGATCCCGCGAGACGTGCACGCCCCGCGGGATCTTTCTTTCTTAGGAACAAGCAGACTCGCGAACAATTTGGGTCCGCAAGTTCCGCTCATCCCCGGATACTGCCTCCGGGACCCCATCGCACAATCCCGGAGGAGCGAGCCCCCTTGCACACCAGGGGGAGGAGCTCAAGGGCTCTTCTAAACGATAGGCATTCCAAAATAGGGGTCAAGGTCTTAGGGATGTGGGAAGGCACTCTGAAGGGCTCATCTGCATCCGTCTGACCATTCGCAGGCCCTGAGCGCCGAGTCAATCGCTTTCTACTTGTTGAAGGGCTAGGCGGCGGTTCTTTCAGCCCTCAGACCTTTTGCCAAATTGAGGCATATGCTATTGCCCGTCGCGGTACCTGTCCCCGAAATCGCGACAATCCTCACGGGAGCAAACCACTCAGGATTATGGCGCATCAAGGACCTCACGGACCACCTGGAGCAGTCGCTCCATGTTGTACGGTTTTGCAATGAAACCTCGGGCACCTTGTTCACTGGGTCCGGTGGCCACTCTGTCCACAGCGTAGCCGCTGGCGATGAGGACTTTGACCTTTGGGTCCAGGGCCAAGAGCTTCTCAAGGCATTCCTTGCCGCCCATTTGCGGCATGATGAGATCCAGGATTACCAGGGCTATCCTGTCCTTGTTTTTCCGATACACATCGAGGGCTTCGTTTCCACACCCGGCCGTAAGTACCGTGTATCCGGCACGCGTAAGGAGCCTTGTTCCGAGAGCTCGTATGTACTCCTCATCATCGGCCAGGAGTATGGTCTCGGTCCCCGATGCCGGCATTCCCCGGGTGGTCGTGACATCTGCATCTTCTTCGATCAGTGTCGCCGGGAAATAGAGGTTGAACGTCGTTCCCACACCGGGCTCTGAATAGCAGGTGATATGTCCGTTGTGGGCCTTGACTATGCCGAAAACCATAGCAAGTCCCAGACCGGTTCCTCTCCCGGGTTCTTTTGTGGTGTAAAAGGGCTCGAAAATACGGTCCAAAACGTCCTGCGTCATACCATGACCGGTATCGGAAACCGAAATCAGGGCGTAATTTCCGGGTGTGACGTCAACGTGTCTATCACAGTAATCCTTATCAAGAACAGCGTTCCGGGTTTCGATGACAATTTTCCCGCCGGTTGCAGGAATGGCGTCTCTGCTGTTTACTACGAGGTTCAGTAAGACCTGCTCGACCTGTCCGGAGTCTGCGTTAACGGTGTGCAGGTTGTCGGCCAGACGGAGATCTATGCCGATCATCTTAGGGATGGATCGAGACAACAGACTTTGGGCCTGCTGGATTGCGTGATTCAAGTTTGTCGGACGAGGGCTGGCTTCCAGCTTCCTGCTGAACGCAAGAATTTGCTTCACCAGATCAGTTCCTCGTTGAGCGGCCTGGCGTACGGCCTGGAGCTCCTGGAACCCAGGTTCCTCTCTTCCCTTGTCCACCAGCAACAGATCGGAATAACCCAGGATGACTGTAAGCAGGTTGTTGAAATCGTGGGCAATCCCCCCGGCAAGGGCACCGATGGCTTCCATTTTTTGGGCCTGTTGGAGTTGCTTCTCGAGCCGTCTTTGATCGGTCACGTCTCGGAGTATGCCTTGATAGCCCATTGCAACCCCACTCCTCATTGGGCGAACAGCTGCGGTGAGAAGGCAATCTATTTCTTTGCCGTCCTTCCTCTTGGCCTTTAGCGGAAAATCTTTGACGAAGCCCTCCTGTACGATTTGCTCTCGGAGCTTGTGCTTGTCAGTCGGGTTGGCATAAAGGTCTCGAACATGGAGTCTGGACAGCTCTTCCCACGTATAACCAAGCGTCTCCAAGAGCGACCGGTTGGCGTCCTCGACCCGCCCATCTTCAGTGATCACAAAAATCCCGTCCGTCGATTCATCAAAGAGAGAGCGGTAGCGTTCCTCGCTTTGGCGAAGGGCTTCCTGGGCATTCTTTTGTTCACTGATGTCCCGCAAAATCCCAGTAAATAAGGGACCTTCTGCCAACGTGATTGAAGCCAGGGAAACTGCGGCAGGAAACTCCTCCCCGTCCTTTCTGAGACCGACGACTTCTATCGATTTCGGATAGACACGGGCCTTTCTGTCTCGAACCGCCCTCTCCAGAGCACCCAGGTGAGCCTCTCGAAATCGTTCGGGCATTACTATCGTTAGTGGCTTGCCTATTATTTCGTTAGGGGAATACCCGAAGATTTCTTCAGCCCCGTTGTTCCACAGGACCACCCTTCCTTGGCGATCTATGGAGATTATCGCGTCCGGCGCAGTCTGCACCACCGCTCGGAACCGGATTTCGCTTTCCTTTAGAGCATCTTCAGACTTCTTTCGCGCGGTGATGTCAATCGCCGCGGTCCTGACCCCGATGCTATTGCCTCTCAAGTCAAGAGCTGCCCTGCTTTCCAATAGAACGTGTAATTGATCACCGTTCTGTTTCAGCAGCCTGATCTCACAGGTGCGTTTCTCACGGCTCTCCAACACCGAAGTGCAATGCAAATGGAGAGTCTCCCGATCATCATACAGGACGTAAGTTTGGAGAGGCTTACCGATCATGATTCCTCTCTCAATTCCCAAGAGGGAGGCAGCAGCAAGGTTTGCTTGGACAATCGTCCCCTTTACGTCGAGCGAAAAATACGCTACCGGAGCCCGGTCATACAACTCCGCGTAATTGTCCCTGGAGGCATCAAGACTTCTTTGAGTGCGGCGCAATTCCTCATTCTGACTCTGAAGTTCTATTTGATGAGTACGCAGCTCTTCCTCAGTCCGCCTGTGAGAGGAAATCTCTTGTTTCAGCGCCTCCTCCAAACGGGTGATCTCCGCTTTGCGTTCCTCTAGTGTTCGATTCAGGTCCTCCACAACTGCTTGCCGAGCCAACTCGGTCAGCTTAAGCCGGCGTCGAACCATCGCCCCTCGAAGCTGTCGTTCCACTGCGGGATTTGCCATGGTGCGTCCCTGTATGTCGTTGCGATGGAGGCTTACGAATTCCGTTCAGGATCTGTTCCCGCGCAGGGCTTCTCCTGGTTTATCAAATCCAGCAGTTCTGCTCGGACCCGCTCCAGTTCCTGTTCCAGTCGGTCAAACAGACCGAGGGCCTGTTGGAAGTCGCGATCCCTGCCCGAAGCTTCCAGGCTCGAGGCTGTCTGAACAGCCCCACGGGTGGAGAAATTTGCGACCGATCCCTTTATGGCATGAGCACTTCTCTCCAGGGCGGAAGCATCTCGGAGCATGATGGCTTCTCTTGTGCGGGAACAGAGTAAGCTCGATTCCTGGAGAAAGATTCTTGCGATTTCCCTCAACAGCTCCTCATCCCCTCCAACTTGTTCACACACTGCTTTCCGATCAATAACTCCCGAGGGCTCGACGGCTGACTCAAGCGGAGGTACCGTAACCGGAGCTTTCATTCCAATGTCTTCGAGAGTCTCAAACAACTCCGCCTGGTTGACCGGTTTGGACACATAACCGTCCATCCCTGCCTCAAGGCATCTTTCGCGGTCCCCTTTCATGGCATGAGCGGTCATGGCTATGATGGGAATGTGCTTGCCTGTGGTTCGCTCTCGCTCCCTGATGACCTTGGTGCTTTGAAGTCCGTCCATCTCGGGCATTTGGACGTCCATAAGAATTACATCGAAGATGCTTCTTCCCACGGCTTCTGCCGCTGCCTTGCCGTTAGCCACCACGGTTACTCCATGTCCCATCTTCTCGAGCATCTTCGTTGCCACCTTTTGATTAACGAGGTTGTCTTCGGCCAAAAGGATGCGGAGCTTGCGTCGAGTCTCTCTTATGGTATGGCGAGTGATGAGAGACTCGACGACCACGTTGCCTGCGGCTGCCTGCAACAATCGCGAAATAGCGCTAAGAAGATCCGACTGCTTGACCGGCTTCAACAAGTACGCGGCAACTTTCGCCATTTGACAGCGAGCCCCGTCCCCTCGTTGTCCCGCTGAGGTCAACATGATCACGGGAACGGATTCAAAGCGAGGATCGGATTTGATCGAATGGGCGAAGTCGAAGCCATCCATTTCAGGCATCATACAATCGGTGATGATTAACCGGAAAGGATCTCCATCTCTGAACGCTTTCTCTATTGCGGCGAGACCCGCGGGACCACTCTCCACGGATGTGGGTTTCATTCCCCAATAGACAAGCATTTCCTCCAATATTCGACGGTTAGTGTTGTTGTCATCCACGACAAGGATGGGAACATCTTTGAGTTGGGCCTTGGTGACTGCCACATGCGGAGCGACGGCAACTTCCCGCGCAGCCAGGTGAACTGTGAAATGAAACGTGCTTCCGGCTCCGGCCTCGCTCTCGACCCACATCTTTCCTCCCATCTTCCGAACCAAGTGGGAGGAAATCGCCAAGCCTAGCCCGGTACCGCCGAATCTCCTCGTGGTGGAGCTGTCGGCTTGTTCAAAGGCACGAAAGATCCTGTGCTGTTTCTCTTCGGGGATGCCGATGCCGGTGTCGGTTACCGTGAAGTGGAGCCACACCTCGCTTCCTCTCTCCCAATCCATCGATACGGCCAGCGACACTTCACCCTCTTCAGTAAACTTGATGGCGTTGCCAACGATGTTGACAATCACTTGTTTCAGGCGACCAGGATCGCCAATCAGTGCGTCGGGAATCTCGGGAGATATATGTGAGAGTAATTCGAGCCCCTTGGAGTGAGCCTGTACAGCAACGGTGCTCATGGCTTCTCCAATCGAGTCCCTTAGACTGAAGTCGATGTCCGCGAGATCCAGCTTTCCGGCCTCCATTTTGGAGAAATCTAGGACGTCGTTGATCACACTCATAAGAGAATCGGCAGATGTCCGGACCGCTTGCAGGTATTCTCTCTGCTCTCCGGTGAGATCGGTGTTCAAGGTAAGCTCGGTCATGCCTACGATTCCGTAAATAGGCGTGCGGATCTCGTGGCTCATGTTCGCCAGGAATTCGGCCTTGGCCAACGAGGCCTTCTCCGCGGCATCCCGGGCCTCTATCAATTCGGTCACATCCACAAAGGACACGATGAATCCAGTGACCTTCCCCTGATCACTTACTAACGGCGCATGGTTCATCAAGACTGACAGTACGCGGCCGTCTTTCGTCAGAAGTGAGCCTTCGCAGCGTTGCACAGATGAGGCCGCATCCAGTTGAGATAGATCTATCACGTCCAAGTACGAGGTATCGCCCAGAACCCCATAGTGCTCGCCGACGATTTCCTCGGGTTGATACCCCGTTATGATACAAAATTCGTCGTTCACCGTCGTCAGAGTTCCTTCCACATCGAGGGTGAAGACGCCCGTCGCTGCTGTGGATAGGAGTTTGTTCTTGAACTGAAGGGTATCACGCAGCTTCTCTTCCAGCCGAGTACGCTCTTCGACTTCCCGTTTCAGGCATTCATTCGCCTCGACCAGATCTTTCGATCGTTCGACGATGCGCAATTCCATTTCTTCATATGCCCGCCTCAGTTGCTCCTCTTTCTCCTTGCGTTCGGTGATGTCACGCACGATGGCCGTGAAAAACATGTGTTGGTTAATCTTCCATGATGAAACGGAGACCTCTATGGGGAATTCCGTGCCGTCCTTTCTGCGACCCATCACCTCAAGGACCCGCTTGGCATGGTACTGCCGTTGTGACGCGATCGCCTGCTCCATAGCACGTCTATGCCTTTCCTTGTACCGCTCCGGCATCAGGAACGTTATCGGCTGGTTCAATGCCTCTTCGGCGGTGTACCCGAAGACGCGAGTAGCGGCGGAATTCCACATAATGAGCTTCTGCTCGCCGTTCGCGCCGATGATGGCGTCGGTCGCTGTCTCCACCACCGCGAGCAGGCGCTCGTTGCCCTCCAGCAATGCGTCTTCCGCTTTTCTGACTTGGGCAACCATCCTGACAAGCCCTTCGCCGGCTTCAGTCCGCCTTGTGTTCCCTTCCTCGTTTCGTGCCTCCAGATGTTCCAAGGCCTTTCTCAGTTCGTCCTCCGCCCTTTTGTACTCAGTGATTTCCTGCATTATCCGTAAACTATAGGCGCCTCGGTCTCCGGCATCACGAATGGGGGATGCGGTGAGCAGGATCCACAGAGGCTTGCGGTGCTTTGTCATGAGACGCAGCTCGATCGCGTAGTGAGGAATCTCTCCCTCCAGGAGGCTTTGGGAATAATCGGCTTCTTTCTGAATGTCGTCAGAATGGATGACGGCGGGAAGGGTGAGGCGGGTGAGTTCGTCTTCCGCGAACTCCAGCATTTGGCAGAGGCGAGGATTGACAGCCAGCAATAGATGTTCCCGATTCACCACGGCAGCGCCAAAGGGGCCGTCGACGAATATCTGTCGGAAAAAGCTCGCATTGAATCGAGGGGCTCCCCCCGAAGGGTCATTGTCCTGGGCTGAGGCCCTCGATGGAGCGGAGTCTTCGGAGGATGCGACTGATTGACCCCATGTTTTATCTTTGATCCCATTCGGCATTTCCATATCTGCTCCCGGGAGCCTACTGAGCCTGCCTAGGCCGTTTCCGAGAACCTCCCGTCATCACTACGCTCAACAAGTCCTGCCCTTGGTTCGGTCAACAGACAACCTGCGAGTCCAAGTGCCGACAACGCACTCAGCATCACGACAGACGAGGGTTGAAGCCGCAGGCTCTTCACGTTGTAAATTGTTCATTGAAGCGTGGGAATGCAAACGTAGTCGAGCACCATAGCGAGCGGCGCTCATGAACATTGGCCTCCCGTTCTCAGCAAATCAGCGCTCGGGGTTGTATCGTTATTATATTGAGTCTACATGGAGTTCGCACACAGTAGACCGTCTGTCATGCTTACGAGGCGGACCACGGCTCTGATGAAGCCTCGCCAAGGAAAAAGGTTGTCGAGCAGCAGCGGGAGAAGCCCACTGGAGCTTAATCTGCACAACGGAGCGATCCTGAAGCCAATGCCGCTCTCGCGGGATGAGAGTGCTTAGTAGGGAGTTTTTCGCTTGCTCTGCGAGAGCAGCGGCTCCATCTTAGGAGAGAGGGACACTTCCCAGGGAAAGAGACATGAGATGAGGCTCTCCGATGTCACACCATCTGAAGTTAATGCGCTGTTTCGTGAAGCGGCAGCAATGAAGGGGCAGCCGACGGTCGAAGGAATGGCCCAGAACTTCACGGAATTGTTGTACAAGCGGTTCGAGGAGTCTATCGTCTTGTCACGGGTTTTTGCGACTATCCCGCTTGGACAGCTGCCGTCACACGACAGGGATTTTGTGAACAGACTGTCAGCGTCGGTCGGCGTCTCACAGCAATTGAAAGACGACACTACCATCCTTTCTCTGCTGGGAACCAGCGGTGCGGCGCCCGAATGGAACGACCGCCACACCTCCGCCGGCCACATGGGGATTCCCTTGGTTTCGGGCAAGTTTGTAGAGTCGATTCCTATGGTGTCGAGGCTGCTCAAGGAAATCGGGGTCGATCTGGGGTGGATCGAAAAGTGGAAGACCCATATCGTTTCCAAGGGATTCCTGTCAAAATCAACGGGAATGTTCTATGTGGAGGATGCCAGGATCGCGGAAGATCAAGACAAGCGCAAGATCATCGCCTCGCAGGAGTTCGTGTCTTCGCATGGGGTTAGGACGGTATTCGGGTTCGGCAGCGGTTTCCACTCGACCGCTACCCTTTTAATCTTGATCACGTTTACTCGAGAGACGTGTGCTTATTCTACGGTGCGACCCCTTATCAAGGTGATGGAGGGATTCAAAAAGGCTGTCATGGAGCACGTACGAAACACAAGATTCTTCTTGGAGTGAAAAAGTCGGAGCTCGGTGTTTCCTGTACGTTCTTATGAAAGTCGTCGGCATGAGGCACCCCTGTTCGGGTCTACGTATGGGGTGGTTTGGAGGGGAGATGAGTCTCCCCTCCAAATTATTGCGCAACGATGCGCTCTTGCTGACAGTCTCCGAGGCGAAGCCCCGGAGTGCTCGCCGAAGCCGAGGACTTTCATGATTCGTTGTAGCTCTTTAGCTATGGGAGTTGGTATCAGCGCTCTGTCCGGGCTGGTCAGGTTTGTAACCTCACCGCGGCTTCTAGCCTTTTGTGGGCCGGTTCCTCTGGTACAGAATGCGCAGGCCGTCCATGGTAAGATCGTCTTCGATGTCGTCAACCAACCTCGTATGTGCTGAGATCACGCGCGCAAGGCCTCCTGTGGCAACGACATGCGGCCGCGAGTCAAGCTCCTCGAATATGCGCATAAGGATGCCGTCTACCAGAGATGCGTACCCGTACACAATTCCGGACTGAATGGCCGATGCCGTGTCCTTTCCGATAACTTTTCCCGGAGCGGTCAGTTCGACGCGAAAGAGCTTGGATGCCTGATGGAAGAGAGCTTCCGCGGAGATCTTCACGCCCGGCGCGATGCACCCTCCTTCGTACTCGCCGGCCTGATTGATGTAGTCAAAGGTCGTGGCTGTCCCGAAGTCCACTGCAATGAGAGCTGTGCGGTATTTCTCGTACGCTGCCACCGCATTAACGATTCTGTCCGCACCCACTTCGCGGGGGTTGTCGTATCTGATCTGCATGCCCGTCTTAATGCCCGGGCCCACGAACAGCGGGGTAATCTTCAGATGTCTCCTGCAAAGCGCTTCCAGTGCTCCTGTCAATGGAGGGACCACGCAGGAGATAATCACGCCGTCGATATTCTGAACGTTCACATTCCCTGCCGCAGCCAGATTCAGCAGTGTGACCCAGTATTCGTCTGCGGTAGCGTCCTCCACCGTGCGGATACGCCAACTGCCTACACGCCGGTCGCCGTCGAAAATTCCGACAACGGTATTGGTATTCCCCACGTCCATTGCCAGGAGCATCACAATATCCTCCATCCCGAGAAGAAGCCCTCGGCGGTCATCGTTAGCATGATGGCGCCAGAAGTGGCGTACGATCTAGCATTCGGCTTCGGACAGCAGTCGTGTCATGCTCACCCGGCGGCTCGTTTGCGGGGAGTCCGCGGTGAGCCAGGGGACCGTCTGGTCTGAGCATCCACGTAAGCGTCAAGCAAATGCCGAATCATACGCTGGTACTGTGTGTGACGTTTTGTCGCCTCGGTCTTGAAAAACTCGACGCTTTTCTTACTAAGAGAAATGGTGACCTTGACGGATTCTTCCCTGAATGCCAGTTCAGCTGGTGATGGGAGAAAATCCGGGACTACTTTGATTTCCCCCAGCGGCTCATCGGTGTATCTTATTTTCTCGCTCATAAATCTCTCTCCCTTTCCGCCAATAGCCAGCGCCAATTATACGGATCACGTCGTTGCGGAACGTAAACCGGACAGTAAGAACTCCCTCGCCGAACTCACCAAAGCAGTAGTAGCGCTTTTCGGTGTCGCTGTGACCTAGGTCCTCAGCGATGACGCGGCGCGGGTCCGCAAAAGCGTACTGCGCGTCTGCGAAAGAGACACCGTGCTTCCGACGATCTTCCCGGTCTTTATTTGGGTCCCAGTCGAAACGCACCTTGGTCATCAATGTAAATTATCATAGAAAGGCCGCGATAGCCATACTATCATATGGCTGATCCTGACGCACGAGGGACTTCGGGAGGCCGAAATGCGTTGACTGGGCTTGGATGAGGGTGGTAACGTGGGACGCCGTCTCTAACAGGGTTTTGTGCTCGACGAAAGGAATAAGGCCATGCAGCCTACCGGAATAGTGAGGGATCCTGTTTATCTCCTCCACGACATGGGCGCACATCATCCGGAAAGCCCTCGTCGACTGGAAGTGGTTTATTCTTTGCTGGACAAAGAGGTGACTAGTCTTAACCTGAAGCAAGTCCCCGTGCGTGCCGCGGAGCGTGAGGAGCTCGCGACCAACCACGCGGCCCGCTACGTCGATCGTATCGCAGAAACAGCCGGTCGGCAGAGCACGTACCTGGACCCGGACACTTCAACGAGCGCCCATTCATGGGATGCAGCGATCAAGGCAGTCGGTGGACTGTGCAACCTTGTCGATGAGGCAGCGGAAGGCAAGGTTCGCAATGGCTTTGCTCTGGTGCGTCCTCCTGGTCATCACGCGGAATACGACCGTGCGATGGGTTTCTGTTTGTTCAACAATGTTGCTATTGCCGCACGACACGCAATCAGCAAGCATGGAATGGATCGAATAGCCATCGTGGACTGGGATCTTCACCATGGAAACGGGACTCAGCATTCATTCTACGACGATCCCAGGGTGCTTTTTGTATCAACCCACCAGTATCCTTATTATCCGGGTACTGGCGGGACTCGCGAGGTCGGATCGGGGAAGGGCGAAGGTTACACAGTGAATGTGCCATTGGGCGCGGGCGCGGGTGACCAGGATTATGTGGCCATTTTTCAGGTTCTCGTGGCGCCGGTTCTGAGGGCGTACAAACCGCAGCTCATCTTGGTGTCCGCCGGATTTGACGCGCACCACACCGACCCGCTGGGCGGCATGGGGCTCACAGAGCTGGGTTACGATCAAATGGGGCGCATCCTGATGGGTTTGGCAGCCGAACTCTGCTCAGGGAGGCTCATTTTGACACTGGAAGGCGGTTACAGCCTGGAAGCGCTCAAAGATTCCGTGGCGAAGCTACTTGATTCCCTCGCGTCGTTCAACCCGGATGGGGAGGCTATGCCCGCGGCGGTTTCGGTTGAAGATATGCACCCGCGTGCTCGAAAATCCCTGGCGGAATCTCTGGATGCGCAGCGGCGATATTGGCCCGATCTTCAAATGCTGTAATGTGAACCGACGCTGCCGATTTCCCAGGCGAAGCTCAGGAATGCTCGCCGAGGCATCTAATGATTTATTACAGCGTCCTATTGCCAATGGAAGCTCATCATTTCTAGTACAGCACATGCACGGCATACTTCTCGTTGACAAACCCGAAGGCATGACCTCGAGCCAAGTGGTTCGAGTGGTCAAGAAGCTCGTCCGACCTGCGAAGGTAGGACACACCGGCACGCTCGACCCCGCGGCCTCAGGGCTCTTGGTGATCTTGATCGGCGCAGGAACCAGGGCTCTGGATTATCTGGACGAGGCAAAGAAAGAATACCTGCCCACGGTCCTGTTGGGTGAAGAAACCGACACCGACGACCGCGAAGGGCGGGTCACACGCTCGGAAGACCCATCAGGCATATCGTCGGAGCAGATTGAAGAGGTACTGAAGCGTTATCGCGGAGTGATCGACCAAATTCCGCCTCATTTCTCAGCGGTGAAGAAAGAGGGCGTTCCTCTTTACAAGCTGGCGCGTGGAGGGACGCTCGTCGATCTGCCTCCGCGCAAAGTCGAGATCTTCTCGCTCACCCTGCTTAGTTGGGAAGCCCCGCTCCTCGATTTGCACATGGTCTGTTCCAAGGGGACCTATGCTAGAGCTTTGGCACGAGATATCGGCCGTGATCTGAATGTGGGCGGGCGATTGGAACGGCTGCGAAGGACCGCCAGCGGCAATTTCCGGGTCGAAGCCGCGGTTACGTTGGAGGAAATCTCTGAAGGGGGAGCGGAGCTGATTCGTCAGAAGATGGTAAGTCTGAGCGATGCGCTTTCGCACATACCGAACATACGCGCGCTGGTCCCTGAGATCAAAAGGCTTATGCGCGGGAGTTCGGTAGTGGTGCCCCGATCGAGGCTGCCTCTACCGGAAACTAACGCACAGCAGTCTGTCAACCTCTTGAAAGTCGTGTCGCCGGATGGGAGCTTGCTCATCCTGGTGAGGCTCTTGCCGGGAAGAGGTGAAATCGCGCTCCAAACCGTCCGAGTTTTCCAAACATACCAGCAATAGGAAGTCGTGGAGGAGGCAGATTGATCCTTGCCCCGAGTAGGGCAGGGCGTGAATCTCATTCGAAGTCGTACGGGAAGGTGTCTTCCAGGTATTCGGCTTCCTGAGTGGAAAATTCCACGACCCGGCAGAACTGGATCGCTTCCAGCACATGCGCGCAGCGGGGAGCGATGGTGATCAAGTCTCCAGGAGCGGCCACCAGGACGCCTTCCTCGCCTGAGTCCACATCCACGTGGCGAATGCGGCAAGCGCCGCTGATGATGTAGAAATTCTCGGTCTTGCGCTCGTGGTAGTGGCCGCCCCGGAAATAGCCTTCACCCGCATGAATGTCAAAGTAAACGGGGTTGTATACCGGTCCGTCCGGATGAAGAATGGCCATCTCGCCACGTTCCTCGATAATCCGACGAGGCCCGGTTTCTTCTCGCCTCGTGGGAAGACTGGTGAGATGCGCTTTTTGCCGTGCCATATATTGTCCTTTGCACTTGCCCCAGACCAGGAGCCCATTTTCAAGACGGGCCGATGCTCCTGCACGAGACTCTTCGGTTGACCCACCCGTCGTGCCATGAAACGTTAGCAAATCCTGTGCCGCGGACGAACGGACGCGCGCTGAATGAGATGTTATACGGATGCGCTTTCAAAGAAGTAAAGCACGGGGGAGACTTCTTTGTGGAAAGAAGTCTCCCCCGGAACCCCATAGGCGTTAACTTAAGCAGCCCAGCTCTTTCGTCCGTCATTCCCGCGGAAGCGGGAATCCAGTCTTTTCAATATGTTCTGGACCCCGGATCAAGTCCGGGGTGACGGGATGCATTTGCGTTAACTATTTGAAATCACATGCCGAGATCCTTTAAGTTAACACCAATGCGCGAAAGCGGGAATCCAGGAAAGGCGCATGGCCGAGGCTGTCTCAAAACTTTGATCCCAATCGAGATCGTGGCACGGCTAGTGAAAAGAGTCCCACCTGGGTGGCCCCGACGTTCCCGCGGGACGCGGGATCGGGGTCGCGAAGCGACAGGAGGTTTATTCGCGCC
>JBMOME010000308.1:0-4557 GCA_049323095.1 Thermodesulfobacteriota bacterium | reverse complement strand
GTGGTCTTTCCGGACCCGGCATGAGATACAACGGCGATATTGCGGAGATCTTCGGTTTTGTGCTGTTTCATGGGTACCCCTCGTGGATTCGCGGGCAATAAAATAAATCATTAAACACAAGCCGCTCTCCGGAGTCAAGCGCCGAATGGCCGGGATCTCACCTTGGCTCATCTCGCAAGTGTACGCGGGTGCAGTGGCTTCCACAGAAGAATCCGCCAGCCGCCCGTCACCGTTTCATCGTTCGCGCGTAACCGAATCGCTGGGTCTAGGCCACAACGCTGCCAAAGAGTCAGCGGGCGTTCGGACCGCTTGCGACGTAACCTTTGCTGATCAGGAGATCTGCCACGGCCGTGGCGTAGAACTGCATGCCCCATCTGGAGGGGTGGTAGTTGTCCGGATTTACATTCATTCTTTCAGGTTTTTCCACGGGCCTCTTCACGAAATCCAGGAGACCGTACACCTTGTGGCCGGTAAGCCTTTCCAGGCTTTCGAGCAGTCCCTCTTCCTTCTTGTCCATGATGTATTCCTTATCGGCTACGACTTCCGGATAGAACGGAAGATGCACCAAGATGTACGGGATACCGAGGGTCTCCACGCATTGATATCTCCCGGCCTTTAGTCAATAGCCGCGGTCCTGGGCGGGAACCGAATCCCGAGATGTGCCCTTTTCTAATTGACGCTCTTCGGGCCTTGGCCTTTCCCGAAAGTGTAGCGGAAACAGCTTTCTCTTATAGGGGGAAACCCCACGAGGCACAAGGTTGTTCAAGCTGATGCGGCGCTCCTGCACGCTCCATTTGCCTGTCGTGAAGGGCCGCGATATAATGCGTCCGTTTCTCGAACGGCCTGGACCCTGTTCGCTTGGCATTTATCATGAAATCAACACCGGCGCACAATGAGACTCATGGTACCATGCAAAGGCGCGTAGTCTTCCATCTGGTGATGGTTGGTATCTCAGTCATGTTAGTGTCACTGGCTCTCATCTGTGGCGAAGTCGCATACCGAGTCTGCCTGTATCACATTGCCCGTGACCGCTTTGTGAGGCCACAGACGGGCGCACTAAAAGTCTTTTCAAGGCCCTTTTGGAGATACCATGAAGAATTTGGATTTGAATACCCACGCGACGAAAAACAGCCTGGAGCAACAATCATTGACAGCCAGGTATTCGATTGTTGGGAGTGGGGTATCACCAATAGCCAAGGGAATGTGGGCGAAATAAGGGGCGATTATGAATCCGCTGATCTGAAGATCCTCGTCTTCGGCGATTCATTCACCAACACGTCATACAAAGGTAAGACATGGCCGAGCTTGCTTCAACTGAAGCTTGGAGAGCGTCTTGGATGCGACGTGAATGTGGTGAATTTCGCGCGAGACGGCACCGGGATCCTTCAGATGTTCGACCTGGCGGCAGCTATGATCCCAGAATGGAAGCCTGATCTTGCCATCATTGCTTTTATTACGAATGACCTCGCGCGCGTGAGATCATGGCGTACTGTGACCAAAGTGGACGGGCTATGGAGATACCTTGCCTCCCCTGTCCCCGGTCCGAACCCGGACCCGCTGATCTGTTACGACACTGGACTCTACCATCCTGAAGCCACGGCTGAGTGGTGCCGCCGCATGAAGGCTTCACGTGTGCGGGATCGCGTTATCGAAGAAATTGAGCAGTCGTACCAGAAAGGCGTGGGCGCATCTGGGAAGCGCACGGCAGACATCTTGAATCTGCGGCATTCATACCTTTACGCCAAACTTCGATACGGTGATCCCTTTTTCGGATTTCCCGGCGCTTTTCAGTTTCCGTCAGTTCAGTACAACAGCTACGCTGAGGATGCTCGTTTCATGGACGGCCTTCGCAGGATAAAGGAGACGCATGTACCTGTCGTCCTCGTGCATCTCGCGTATTATCCCGAGTTCAAAGCAGGCAAGGAATACGTACTGAACCGCACAGAAGAGAAGCTCCTGCGAAGCCTTGTGGAAATAACCGCACACCCGATTTTTGAAACCATGAGTTACATATCCTCACCCGTCGAGAGTCCTGAGCGATATATCAAGTCCACCCATAATCTTCATCCCTCACTTGACGGTCTGCATATGTATTCTGACGTAGTTCTTGGTGTGTTGATTGAAGAGAATCTCATTCCGCGTTGCCTTGACAAGAATCATGGCTCTTTATCAGAATTACCTCGACCACGGTGACCATCCGTCACGGCATCCAAAGCGGCAAGATGTTGGATGTCATTCGAGGGGCAGATTTGAATGCCATACGGCAGATGGTCTCTGCAAAGAAGCCTCCGGCATCTTCACTTGCCTCCACTTCTATCAGGGACGGTCCTGCAAGTTCCGTTTTCGTGGATTTCAGTATCTTTGTCGAGCCTCCTTTGAACTACGGATCAAAGGAAGAATGCGTCGCGCCATTTCTTCACCCAATATCTTGGACTTCTCATCGGAGAGGTGAATCCCATCATCAGGGCGGAACTTGCCGGCCATGTGCGTGTGATAATAGTCGTGAGCATCGAAGAAAAGCCAGTCCGAGTTCAGATATCCGTCAAGCTGTTCTTTGGCAGCGGCTCGGAACTTCTCATATGCCTTTAGCTCGCTTTTCAAAGTCTGAGGACAGCGGATGCCGTATTTGTCCATATTCTCAGGGGTAGACATAATCGGCTGAAAAGCCACCACAATCGGAATCCCGAGGAAATCGCGCTTTATGGATTTCAAGGCGCGAACATAGTTGGGGATCAGGTAAGGGTATATATCTGGCCATTTCTGCGGGAGCTTATTCAGATCAAAGCTGTGCCCTTTGGGGAATCGGTTCAGGAAATCTTCCGTGGCCTCTTCCGAGAATCTTCCCAGGAAAAAAGACCTTATCGCAAGCCCTGCGCCTGTGTGATGCATTATTCCGGGGAAATAACGTGCGATCTTTCTCAGAGCTGGAGGCGCATATGCTGGGTTTGCCATCCGGACGAGACCGATGACGGTCCAATACCCGCTATACCCTTGGGGCCAATCTCGCGCGATGTCGTTGGCTCCTGAAAATGACACAATCAGGTCCGGCTCTAGCTTGTGCCCCCACAGGTTCAAGGCAACAAAATTCGTCATTGTAGAAGAGCCATTCATGGCCAGATTAGTTACGCTGACCCTCTGGATTTCTCGGCACTCTGTCAGTTCGTTTAGCTTCCTCTCCATTACTTTGTGAAGCATTGCTTCGTTCTTGGAAGCTCCCCAGCCCCATGCCGCACTACCTCCGACTAGAATGACTCTATATTCGCCAGGCTCTTTGGCAGGAGGATTGTCCGGATCGAAGTCAATATTGAAGCCGTGCGCTCCGGACCTAACGCGACCTTGTTGGATCTGGAAATGAGGTTGCGTGTGCCCGCCGGTGAACGGATAGAGATCAAATGTATTGACGCACAAATCAGGGCGCCTGGGGTCGACGGGACCTCCTTGAGTGCCCAACGGCCCCATGTATGGGGGGAAACGTGCCTGCAAATACAAGTCGAGAGCTTTGATGCCGACAAGGAGAAGGCCGACGGCGACGCTGAATAGAATCAAAAAGAATAGAAACTTCTTCATTTTCCTATGAGAACGAGCGCGCTCAGATCTCTTGGACTACGGGGACAGGCAATAATTAAATTATTAAACACAAGCCGCTCTTCGGAGTCAATCGCCGAATCCCCGACCTCGAAAACGCTCGTGCCACACCCGATTCAGCATGGATCCGGGAGTGTGCCCAGCAAATAGAGTTGACCTCCGCTGCCCACGTTCCGCAATAGCCGTTAAGGAGCCAACGAGGGTAGCGCCACTAACAATCCGTAGATTTTCAGTTATCATTAACGAATGATGACTAAGAAGGGTCAATTAGTTCCTATGAAATATTGACAACATGTATCATTTATTGCTATAATTGTTATGGACTTATATGCCGATCATCGGAGGCAAGGCTCATGCGATGCAGAATCGTCTCTGCTGCACTCTTCGCTCTTCTGGCACTCGTTGGCGTGGCAGCGGATATCCAAGCCGATACGGGCTACGTCTTCGGCCCGTGGAAATACTTTGCGCCCTATTATTTCCCGCAGAGCGGCTGCTGCCTGGGCTATGTTCTTTCGCCACACGATTACTTGCCCAAGTACGAGGATCCCAATCCGCCCGTACCGGGGCTTCCGTTACCACCGGCGTATCCTCCCCCAATGCCCGCGATCAAGAAGGGTGCGCGCATGGCACCTCATGCTCAAGCGGTATCCCCGCAGCCTGTCCAATCCGCCCCTCGGCAGATCATTCGACCTGTGCCTCGTGCCACCACTGCAATGGAAGGACAACCCGGGAATTCACCTCGTATGGTTCCGACCAGCCCCACGCAACCTTCCCGCACGTTCAGCTCACAGTAGCACCTGTCCGGGTTCAAAGAGATAAGATTGGGGGAACCTTCTTTGTGTAAAGAAGGTTCCCCCACACCCCTTCCAAGAAACTACCTCGCTTTTCGGAATCCTCATTTCCCCGTAGGAGAAATGAAGATTCCGAAAAATGATGGAAGTTCTTGGGGAGGGGTTCGGGGAGGCCCTTCTT
>JBMOME010000307.1:0-38683 GCA_049323095.1 Thermodesulfobacteriota bacterium | reverse complement strand
AGTAGCTTCAGTATGTTAGGTCAGACTTCGAGCCCTTCCTTAGTCAGCACCCTACCTCCTCCGTCTCCGCTCTAATTCGTCCAGCTGCGGAGTAATTTGCCCCGGAGTAATCTGCTGAGGCGTAACCTGCTGAGGCGTAATCTGCTTCGGGCTTATCTGTTTCGTGGGACTGATCATGCCTGTCCCGCCGGGAGGAGTCAGCACCTTTGTTGGGGCTGTGATTTTTGTCGGGACCGTGATCGGTTTTGTGGAGATCGTTACCTTTGTCGGCATATGGGTTATGCCGGTGGGAGTGATCACCTTCGTGGGAAAGGTAATTGGTCCAGTGGGGAGGGTTACCTTCGTCGGCACGGTAATGCCGGTGGGGAAGGTCAGTTTCGTCGGCACCGTCGGCTTCGTGGGAATGGTAATTCCAGTAGGGACGGTTATCTTCGTCGGCACCGTCGGCTTGGTGTGGACTGTGGGGAAAGTAATCCCGGTGGGGAAAGTCAGTTTTGTCGGTACCGTCAGCTTTGTGGGGAAGGTAACCCCTGTGGGAAACGTTAGTTTCGTCGGCAGGGTAGGCTTGGTCGGAACGGTGATCCCCGTGGGGAACGTCAATTTCGTCGGGATCGTCGGTTTAGTAGGAAAGGTAACCCCTGTGGGGAAAGTTAGCTTCGTCGGGATCGTCGGTTTGCCAGTCGGGAACGTCACCGGCGTTGCCGGTGTAGGTGTTGTCGGGGTCGTGGGCGCCGTGGGTGTGGTTGGAGTAGTCGGCGTTGTAGGCGTTGTAGGTGTCGTGGGCGTAGTAGGAGTAGTAGGAGTAGTCGGTGTCGTTGGCATGGTTGGGGCAGTTGGCGTAGTCGGGTAAACCGGAACAGGAATGGGCACCGGAACAAGACCCGGACCAAACCCCGGCACCACAATGACTCCCGGATCTATCGGCTCATAGTATATGGGAGGCACTGGTGAACTTGGGGGAGGAATGGTTCTGCACGACGGAACATCCCGTGGCAAGGTATCCCGGATCGTGGTGAAATCGATGAGCGCCCGCATATACTCGGGAGACACTTGCATGATATTTGATGGTGGCTGGTCCTTCTCGACGATCACAGCCTGACAGGACCTCAAGAGTCGCTTATCCTCCTGCAAGTCCTCTCGGATGTTGAACACGAGAAGCTCACCTCGTATACACGTTATGGATGTTCTCGTCTCGGTGAGTGATTCGATGACAAAATCCGCGGTGTCGGGAGTGGGCATAGCCGCGGTGAACGCGGTGGGTGAGAGCACGACGAAAGAGGAGGGAGGGTTTGTCTGAGGAAGCTTCTTCCTGAATCGAACGATTCCGTGCAGCATCTGCCCCGCGAACTGCGACGAGGGACCTGAAACTTCAACGCCTTCGAACCGGAAGACGGAACCCCGCCCCAAGGACACGTCGCTCTGAACTTTGCTCTGGCGCCACCATATTTTGCTGTCAGTGGCGTTGTCGGTCATTATCGTGTCCTGGAGAAAGGTAGGATCTCCTGCTTTTGCCGGCACGGGTTCCGCCTGCCCCGCGCGCAAAATGAATCCCTGGCCCTGGACGCGGCGTATGGTACCAATTGGGTCTGCCGCGAGAACCGTGGAGATGATGAAAAGGCACGAAAGTACGACTCCCGCGCATACCATCAGCGCCCGTCGACTCAAATGCTTGGTCATAGTTCATACTCCCTGAAATGCTGTGGTCGCATCAATTCAAGGTTGTCGTTGCAGCTCCAGGCAACCTCGGAACCTCATATTCGCATTACCGCAACCGCGAATTACCCATTCAACGGTGGGCTAATTCCCAAGCTTAAGTAGCTCTCCCCTCGCCTCATTTGCGTCTGATTTCTTCAGAATTCGGATGTGCCCGCTTAGTCGATCGGTTCCCCCGCGAGCTGTTTAATCATCATTTGCACATATGCCGTTTCAATAACGGCCCAATCAATTTCCAAGGTCTCGTGTCGACGGTTAGCAACAGGAGGCATATTGCCCCCATGACCATGTTAAGCGCGGCCGCGAACCACTGTCAAGCTATGTGTGGATGCGTTGTTGTCTGAAGACGTGAAGAGTCGCTTCCAGGGAGCCATACTTCTGTCTTGCGGCCTTAAAGAATTCTTCACGTTTCAGGGACGCGGCCCGACGCGCAAGCCTTGACCATTATCCAATTCACGGAGATACGCGGCCGCGGCCTCATGATCGGGCTTCATCGTCAAAGCCCTGCGCAAATATTTTACTGCTTCATCATTCTGTTCCATAGCCGCGTACGCCACTCCGATCGCGTACCACAACTGGGTGTTCTCTTTGTTCAAAGACAGGGCCCGTCCCAAGGTAACCACTGCTTCCGCAATCTCACCCTTGTGCAATAGGGCAACGGCCAGGTCCGCGTACGCCTCTGTGGAATCCGGTTTCAGTCTGACAACTGCGCGGTAGCTCTCGGCGGCCTCTTTCGCATTTCCTCGGGTTAGCAAGCTGTGCGCCAGCCGATAATGAGCCTCCGCGTAGTCCGGCTTGAGCCGGATCGCGGCCCGATAGTGTTCCTCAGCAAGTGATGCGGCCCCGGTCAATTCCAAAACCCACCCAAGATGGAGATAGGCGCTCGGTTGATCCGGAGCGAGGCTTATCCCGGTCGTCAACTCGCGTATGCTTCTCTCGAAGTCTCCGGATCTCGCAAGGAGATACCCCAAATACGAATGAGCGTCCGCTGAGCCCGGATCCAGTTCCACAGCCCGCTCTACATGGCTCACCGCTTGCCGGATATTCCCACTCCTCTCCAGACATATCCCCATGAGGTGGTGGCCCGCCGCTTGCCCGGGATCGAGCTCCACGGCTCTGGAGAGCGCTTGTGTCGCCTCGGACATGTGCCCCGCAGCCAAAAGGGCGCGTCCGAATACGATCTGGATCATCGCGTTTTCCGGATCCGCGGACGCCGCTTTGCGATAATAGTGCAGGGCATCAGAAACATGGCCGGTGACTTCCAGCAGGAGGCCCAAGTCCGCGTGGGCAAGCGCCATTCCAGGCTGCAAACTAATTGCCCTCCTGTAATGGACGACCGCATCGGAGAACTCACCCTGCTCCGCGAGGGCTCGGCCGAGCCTGTGGTGGACTTCCGCGATGTTATCGTCCACCTGGAGCGCTTTTCGGTATTCTTCAACTGCCTCCGGATTATAGCCGGTGTCATGAAGAGCTATCGCCATATACAGATGTCCCAGTACCGGTTTCTGATCGACTTGTATGCTTCGGGCGTACTCATGCATGGCTTCAACGATCTTGCCGGACTTCTTCAGAGCATTCCCCAGGCAAAGGTACGCGTTTGCGGATCCCGGGTCAGTTTCTGTGGCCTTTCCGTAATACGTGATTGCTTCGTCAAGCTTGCCTGCGGCCTCAAACGCGCCACCCAGAACCAGGTGGACGTCTGAGTGGTTCGGGTCCAACTCCACCGCTTTCTGGTACACCGCCACAGCCTGGTCGGTCTTGCCGGTGACCTGAAGCGCCACGCCCAAGCAGATTAGCGCTCCCCCCGCGCGATCCTTGGTATCTCCAAAGGTCTTGAGAAACCGTTCGACAGAGGACTCCAAATCCAGGCTCTTGGATCGGGTCCTCACCGATCCCGGGGTCACCACAAGGACTCTCTGGAAGACGTCCATTGTTTCTGCGTATCGCTCTTCTGCAGCAAGCACCGACATCGTGTTAACTGCGATATCCAGATACGGGATCGTTTGCACATCGCGAGAATACCGCGGGAGCCGATTCACAAGATCTTGCCAGAAAGAGATATGCGTCCATCGACCCGCGCGTTCCGCGGTGATCCACCCTAGTCCGGCCAAGGCAATCAGCACACCCACAGCCGCCGCGTATCGAATTGAGAGCGCGAAAGCGCGCTTCTCCACCACCCATTGGGCAACGGGTAAGATACCGCGAGCCGCAATGAGCAGTAGGCCTCCCATGGGAAGGATCGCGCGGTATCCGAAGAACAGGTACTGAGGTATCAGCATGGATTCCGGCAGTAAGCTGGCTCCCATCAACAGGATGCCGAAGGCTACAACCGGACTGCGCCGTATCAAGGCAAAGCCGGCCACGGCCAGAGCGACCACCCCAGCGACTGCCAAGAGCGTTTCAGGGGGATCAAGCAGCGAACGAGAAACGATCTCTGCTCTCATGAATTCTACGTCCCCCGTAAACGGAAAGAGCATCATGGATAGATAGCTGAAGAAGATCCTGCACTGGGTCATAGCTACCGCAGCGATGCTCAATCCACCGGTAGCGTAATAGAGGGTGAGGCGTTCGAATACGCCGTGCTCGACCTCGCTGTGCACGCCATGGAGTATGCTTGTGATTCCCAGGTAGAGCACCACGCTCGGAAGCAATACCAGACCTATAGTTCCCGAGCGTTTCAGCAATGGGCCGATGGGCTGGCGGAAGAGAGTCAGCTCAGCCAAGACCATGAGCACAGGCAGAGTTGCCACGTTCTCCTTGCTGAGCATCCCCGCGAGGAAGATCGCGGCCGTGATGACGTACCCAACAACAGGATTCGCAAAACGTCCCGATCGAGTTGCCACGTAGACCGCGAGGCCCCAAAAGACGAATAAACAAGCCATGATGGCTTCCCGCTGCCACACATAGAGCACCACGAAGCTCTGCAACGGGTGAATCACAAAGAGCAGGCCAACCAGTACGCTGACCGATTGCTTCACTCGGAGAGAACCAGGCAGGCTCAATCCCGGAATGCGGAAAACGGCCATGATCAGGAAAGCCAAAGCCAGGCCTGCTCCGGCAAGGAACCCGACATTGAGGACGCGTAAATAAAAGGGATCCAGTCCGGCCACTAGGTAGTTGAGGTAGAAAGTGAACACAAAAAGAGGTCTGACGGGGATCATGCCGAGAATGCGCATTATGTCGTGGCTTGCCAGGAGCGATTGTTTGGCGCTGACGAAGTACGCTCCGTCGTAGACCGTACGAGCGTTCAATCCTCCCCACTGGCACGCCAGCCCAATGACGAGAAATGCGAGGAATATTAGTACGATCTGGACCCACGAGAAGTACGGAGACGTGAACAACGCCTCGCCACCCTGCTTACACAGCGATTGTTCGCTTTCTTGGCTCATTTTTCCGGCCGGACGTCCAGGCCCCGCCTATCAATGGAACAGAGCCCGCGCAACAATTAATAGAAGGACCGCTTGGGTCAAGGGCAATCACAATTCTTGGAATACCACTCGTCTGCTTCCTGCTGATCGAAGAACACTTTACAGTTGGGGTTGGTCGCATACGGTGTAAAGTCTTGCGTCCTCTTACTATAGCATTGATTACAGTAAACCTTGACGCCGCCGGCGCTCACGCCTCCCACCTTTCTATTCCAGCAGATGACCCACCAATCGGCGTCTGCCGGAACAGCGGTACAGATGAGCGCCATAAGAGCCGCGACCGACACGATCCTTTTCGCCATTGTCCCCTCCATGAACAATCATGAAAGAACAGGGGCCCCTAATGCGGGACCCTTAATGTAAGCGCGTCCAAGAGCTTTCTCAGTTCTTGAAAGCTTCCTTCAGATACTGATTTTATTTCAAAGCCGCTCAGGTAAGGCCCGCCTGGTTCCTCTTGACGAACCCAGCGGCATTCTGCCTCGAAAACCACAGGATCGACCAGAAAGAATTCATCTGCCGGTATAACAAAGGCTTTTGTTTCATTTTCTTGGCTGGCAATGCCTTCGATGCCGACTCCGCTCTTGGTGATGTCACGAACTTTCCCCCTCACTCGGGGGTCTTTTGTTTCAAAAATCGGGAGCGGAAATTCAAGCTTATCCCGGGGGACGCGTCGAGTCCGCCCCCTCGTCGTTGTGTCATCAACCAAGAGATCGCTGGAGATCTCGTGCTTTTCCAGGAAACCTGCATCCACAAGCTTGGTCAGGCACTTCCCCAGCCCCACAGGAGTGAGCCTGTACTTCTGCATGATATCCGCCCCTTTCATTCCCCCGCGGATATCCGCAACGACCTCCTGTGCCCTGATCTTTCTCGTGTGCGACATTACGCCTTTCTTAAGCCTTCACCAATGATATCCATTCAACGAGCCGCACATGACCGCACTTTTCCGGTCTTCGTAATCTAATTTGGACCACTCAAACACCATCCTTGTGCTATAATAATCAATGTTTGACCGAGAAGTCCAGAGAAGCCCACCGAATCTGATGGGATCTGCTTTACCGATCGAACGCACCCGGTCCTGAAGTGGACGTCCTCCCAAGCCTTGCCGGTTTCGCCGCGGCCAAGCTGAGGAGACGACAGGGCGCCGGGTCCAATGTCTCAGGGGGGCGCGCGCCTATGACTGCCGAAGAGTTCTGCAAAGCCAAACGAATGCTTGACGAGATACGTCAGGGCATCACTGAAGCCGAATTACGGATCAAGTATGGTGTTGGCTTCGGCGACGTAGAGGCCGCGGTCGGGCAATTGCTGGATGCTGCTTCAATTCAAGACCAAGACGAAGATCATAGTGGAGACAGCCTGGCCTCGGGCAACGTCCTCGACCAGCGCAGGGCCGCACGTGTCACCGCGCTCTTGCCTGTGGCAGTTTACGATGTGGAAGACGCGGAACTGAAGGGTTTCATTGCCGATATATCGGAAAGCGGTTTGCGTGTCGTGGGAGCGAGGAGCAGCGTTGGGGAAGTGAAGACCTTCATGCTTCCCACCGAGGTAATATCCGAAGTCGAAGGCCTTATGTTCGAGGCCACTTGTCGATGGGTCAAACCGCATGGGCCGTCGGGTGCGACAATTGCCGGCTTCGAGATAACGGGCATTACAGACGAAGATATGGGCCACTTGAAAAAGCTCGTGCAGATGCTCAAATTCGAGGCTTAATTCAATTGGGCCAGAAGGCGCTCAGAATAGCTTCCAAAGTACACTAATCAACCCATCGTACGAATTCGGACAATTCCGCCCGTGCAGATCGGAATTCATTGATGTGAGCCTTAGGGTCGGGTTTCCCCAAAGCCACGCTGATGACGAGCGTCTTTGATTCCGGGATGTTCAATTGGTCTTTGACCTCGTCTTGGTACGCGCTCACCAAGCCGATAGGACACGAATCAAGCCCATGCCCTGCCGCGGCCAGGACCAGATATCCCATGAATGAGCCGGCGTCGACCAGGCGATCCGGAAGCAGGAGCTCATCCAGGAATAGCAGCGCCACAGCCGGAGCCCCGTAGAAGTCAAGGCTCCCCTCGTTGATGTAAGTCTTGAATTCCGATCCCATTTTCTCCACCAGGGGTGTCATCTGATCCATCGCTTCACGTCCTCGTTGCAGAAAACGCTCCGGAATCACTTCTTTGGCCGCGCCGGGTCCGCAGGTGATCTGCCTCTCTCGATACGCGCGAAGCAGTCTCTTGGATAGCCTTTTTCTCTCCTCTCCCAATACCATGTGCACTTCCCAGGGTTGCATGTTGATCGCCGAAGGAGCACGGGAAGCGTCACGCAGCACAGCTTCGAGCATCGTCCGGTCCAGAGGTTCGTCCGTGAAAGCTCTGACGCTCCTTCTCGATCGTATCGTCTCTAATACATCCATAAAATCCACCTCCTGGGTGCAAGAACTATCAGACAGAGTTCTCCGCGTGAACCCGACCTTATCGGCCGGCAAGCCGGTTTTGGCCTTGAGCCGATCGTGTGCTCCACGACTTGCCACCTTCCCTGAAACCGAGTATAGGTGTTCACCAAATACGAGGCGCCTCCTGGAATCCGGCACGAGGAGACCAGATGAACGTGAAACACTTCATATTTGCGGCAGCGATCGCTTGTGCTGTGCATCCGTGGCTGGCCGACATCAGCTGCGCGCGTGAATTCGAGGATTCGTTCCGGGCCGGCCTGTACGCGGAAGATGCAGGGAACTACGACGATGCGTTCAAGCACTTCTCTAAGGCCCTTGAGCTGGAACCCCGATCGGCCACCACGTGGGCGAAACGCGGAGAGATCCATCTCCGCAAAGGAGACTCCAAGGCCGCGGTTCAAGATCTCTTACGTGCCGTGAAGTTCGATCCCGCGTACGCCGCGGCGTACAGCCGCCTTGGATACGCATACAACGCGGTGGAGGAGTTCGACAAGGCAATAGAAGTCTTGACCGTGGCACTGAAGCTGGATCCGCATTCAGCCACCTGTTTCAACAGCCGCGGCTTCGCCCTAAACGGCAAGCAGCGATTCGAAGAAGCTATCAAAGACTTTGACCAGGCCATTCGCCTCAACTCCAACAACGCAAACTTTTACAATAACCGAGGGTTCGCGCACAACGGGCAGAGAGATTTCGACCGAGCCATCGAAGACTTCAATGAGGCCATCAAGTTAGACCAAAACAATGCCATGTACTACAATAATCGCGGGGTCGCCTTGATGCGAAAGAATGATTTCGACAAGGCTATGGAAGACTTCGACAGCGCAATCCGGCTCAATTCCCAGTATTGGGCTGCATACCACAATAGAGGGATGGCACACAGCGGCAAAGGAAGGCATGACAAGGCTGTGGAGGAGTTCAGCAAGGTGATTGAAGCCAATCCTAATTCCCCGGTCTTGTACAAGGACAGAGGGACCGCGTACATGAAGCTGGGCGACTACGAGGCTGCGAAGAAGGACCTGGATAAGGCTATCGAACAAGACAAGAACCTTGCCGCTGCTTATGCCGCGATGGGCCTGCTGCTTGCTCAAGCTCCGGGTCCGCCGTTGCGCGACCCGGCCAAGGCGCTCCAGTTCGCGGAACGAGCGGTGAAACTTACCGGCAGCACAGGACCGGACATGCTCCAGATCCTCGCTGAGGTCCAATATTCGCTCAAACGGCCTGCTGACGCCATCGCGACGCTCAGGTCAGCCATATCGCTGGACCCGGACAACAAGGAGTATCACCAGCTCATGGCCAAGTGGAACGGCTCCTATTCTCCGAGCCAACCCAGCCGCGATGAACAGCCCAAGCGGGTTTTCGAGACCCTCTGGTAGATTTGTTTCCGCGGTAACTGGAACCCGTTATTCTGATTCCGCTTTGTTAAAGCCAAGCAAGCGCTCGGTTTCAGCCGCTTCCCCTTGTACCCGATCATTATCTGCCCGACGAGTTGAGAATGCGTGATCGTACACAAGAAGACAGGATCAAAGAATACGTGGCAAAGACGGTCCGTCTCGGACCGCATCTGAAAGATCCCAAGCTGCTACGCACCGTCGCTGACCGCATGGCAAAGATCTTTTCTATCTTGCCACTGGACGCGCTGGAACTCTTCCTGAGCGAAGTCCGCAGCCTGCAGATCATGATTATGCCCGACACCGGCTTTCCGTTCGGCATGAAGACAACCTCAGAAGGAGGTTCGGAAGCGAGACGCTTTACCATAACCATCTACCAGGAGCATGTGGGGTGGTCTGAAGACCTCTTCATCGGCGCAATGCTCCATGAGTTGGGTCACGTGGCTGCGCGCAGGCCTCCGGAAGAAGAATGGCCCCACGACCGAAGGAAACGGGCCGAGTTCAAAGAGCACCTAGAGGCTCGTGCAGATGCGGTCGTCTGGAAGTGGGGCTTGCGACACTACAGTATGCGTCACCTGACCGCCACTTATCCTGAACACCACGTGGAACGCATCGTCCAGGCCGTAGCAAAAGCGCTGCTGGAAGAAGATCTCTCATCGAACAAGTGACCTCCGGGCCGCGGTTATAAGGAGCCACAAAAGGAGAAGCCTCCGTGACAGATCGGTTGTATAAATACCGCCGAGAAGATTTTGGCGAGCTGCCGGTAACGCTCCATCATTTGACTATCTATTTGAATTTCCTCGACGACTTCGTTGAGGCGACTAACTGCATCGAGATGACTGCGCGGCAGCCCTTGGAAAGGATCGAGCTCGATGCGAAAGATCTGGCCATTGTTAAAGTGGAATGGGTGAAAGACGCGCAGGAGCCTTCTGAGAGCGCTGTTTCCCTCCAATACGATTATGCGAAGGATAAGGACAAACTGATCGTCACGCTGCCTTCCCGTGTGAACGCGGGACAACGCTTTGTCGTGCGAACCGTGACCCGCTGCACCCCCTCGGACCATATCCTGGAAGGAATTTATAAAGACACCACTCCGCCGGGGGCGCCACAGCAGTATATTTCTCAGTGCCAGCAATGGGGCTTTCAACGCATCATGCCGATCTTCGATGATTGCACGGCCAAGTGCACCATGACGACTACCATTGAGGCGGATGCGCGCTACACGCACCTGATAACCAATGGCAACATCGACCGGCTGACCAATCCGGACGGAGTGCCTGTTCCCAAACCAGGTGACCCCTCGCGGCAGATGATCACTTATCAGAACCCTCTTCCTATGGCGCCGTACCTCTTTCTTGTCTGCGTGGGCACGTGGGATATGCTTGGCGACCAGGTGACATATGATTCCGGCCGCACGGTGCGCCTGGAATATCTCGTCCCTCCCGGACGTGTACAAGGCGCACGGGTCCCAATGGAGATACTGAAAAGATCTGTGCTCTGGGTGGCTCGAACGCAAGATTACGAATACCCGATGGACGTATACCGCACGATTTGCATGAACAAGTCCAATTTCGGCGGCATGGAAAACATGGGCAATACCACAATTGTGACCGATGCCGCGCTCATCGACGAGCACACGCTCGATCAGCAGCTCATCTATGCCCACGCTGTGATCGTGCATGAGTTTGAGCATAACCAGTGCGGCAGTGAAACTACTATGGAGACGCCTTTTGACGTTTGGCTGAACGAAGCGTACACGGTGGACGTTGAACGTCAGTTCACGGCCGAGATCTTTGACCCGACTTTCGTCCGCTTGGCGCAAGTAGATTCGATCCGCAGTCCCTTGCTGGGCCCCCTGTCCATAGAAGACAGCGGCCGGGCAGGCAGGATTGTCCGAGACGGGTTCAACAACCCGGATGAGCTTATTGACGGGGTCACTTATGTCAAGGCTGCGGAAGTAATCCGTATGCTGAGACTGATCCTGGGGCCTGAGACTTTCAAGGCCGCAAAGACTCTGTACTTTTCTCGGTACAAGAATTCCAACGCGAATACGGAACAGTTCTTCCAATGCTTTGAAGAGGCGTCTGGGAGGTCCCTGGAGCAATTCAAGAAGGGCTGGCTCTACACCATCGGATACCCGAAAGTTGTTGCGGAAATGACATATCAGCCTGAATCGCGTTCCTGCGTGCTCGACCTCCGACAAGAGAGCGATACCGGAGCCGGTCCATTCCACCTACCCATCGAGGTTGCCCTGGTAGATTCCCGAGGTCGCAACTTCCCGGGCACGGAGCGAATCCTGGAGCTGACTCAGCCCCATGTGTCGTCCGTGTTTGAAAACGTTCCCGAGCCCCCTGCCTTCGCGTCCCTGAATCGAAGCTATTCCTTCTACGGGACCTTTGCGCAAACCGACGCCTCTGCCCATGCGCTCCCCCTGCAAGTCCGCATGGATACCGATCTGTATAATCGGGTCGAGGCCATGCGGCAATTGACCGACCGGCAGCGTATTGCCTTGTTGCTCACGCCCGAGGCCCCGGTTGACCGGGCATGGCTTGCGCTCTACGGCGAGATTCTCGAAGACGAGAGCCTGTCCCCAGCCCTCAAGGCATATTTTCTAAGGATCGATGAACAGCCGTTCGACCGAAAATACTGCACGTGGTTCCCCGAATTGGTGCGAGCGCGTGAAACGCTCATGAAGGCGGTTAATGCCGCACATCGTGACGAGTTGCTGGAGCATTTTTGTAGATTAGACACGTACCGGCCCAAGAAATCGCCGAATGACGGCATTGAGGACCGAATCCTCAAGAACTTGCTTTTGGAGCTCATCGCGATAGACGATTCGCCTGTGAGCCACGAGCTCATATTCAAGCATTTCCGGGCAGCGACCACAGCCACCGATCGCGTGGCGGCACTGGTGGCCCTGAATCGAAGCTCTGCGCCACAAAGACTTCTCGTACTCGAAAAGGTGTACCAGGCCTGGTTCCCACATCTAAGCGCGTACGCGAATTACCTCAGAATAATCGGAGCAGGAACCTGCGAAGACGCGTTCGCCATGATTGAACAGGAGAAGTCACGCTCGACCTTTGATGTGAATCAACCAACCTGGACAAGAGCCCTGTTCCTTACCATGGCCGCGAACAACAAGATGATCTGGACCGATCAGGGAATTCAATGGATCGCAGATACGGTCTCGTGGATGGCGCCCATCAATGATTATAACGCGAGCCGCATGCTGAACACCTTCCAGCACTGCCGAAGACTGAAGCCGGAGCTGCGCGCCAAAGTTCAAGCAGCCCTGAACCGGATCGTCGAGAACGTCCCCGAAGAAATCAGCCCCACCGTCCAAGGACAAGCCAAGGCGTACCTGGCCGACCAAGCTGCCGGCTCGTAGTAAAAGCGATTCGCATCCAAAGAGGAAGCGCCTGGCACGGGCGGGTTTGAAAAATCTTTCTGTATCCCTCTTTTGTAGGAAGTGTCAAAAATAGGGTCCGATTGCCGCCTGGGCATCGGTAGGTGCCGGCCTCCGTGCCGGCACATTTTCTTAAGAATATGAACCAGCTCGGGCCGGCAGAGCCTGCCCCGGACCTGATCCGGGGGACGCCGGCCCCTACCGATCGTCTTCAAGCGCGAGCTGTCCAAGGGGCCAAGGATTTTGACAACCGGCATACAAAGGGGAAGGCATCGCACGCCCCGTTTTCCTAATTTCGGCATTCGCGAAAATAGTGTGAAGTAACACTTGACACTTGCCAATGGCTTGTGTAGGGTGCTTTAGAGAGTAACTCTTGGCGAGGGATCCAATGTCAACATTGACCAAAGCCAGACAGATCTTTCTTTACATCGCCTCTTTTCCCGCGCTGGCCTTCTTTAAGATTTGGGCGTCTTTGGGAAGGGACCCCGGCAGCTTGTTGATCGCGGCTTGTGCCATGCTGGCCTATTGCGTCGGCATTATTGCGCTTGCACGGCGTTGGGATAAGCCGACCTACTTTGACTGGGCGATCTTCGGTTATTTTCTTGTGATTTCCTCGTCTCTCGCTCTGTGGCCCCAGGGGGCGGGCGCGATCCTCACGGAGTACGCGGTAACCGGAATCTACGTTACTCTCTTCGCCGCGGCTTTTGTTCCGCCGATGATCGGTTTGGATCCCTTCACCTATCACTACGCCAAGAAATATACGCCCCAGGCGGTTTGGGGCAATCCGATCTTCGTGCGCATCAATCAAATCATGACCTTTATCTGGGCAGGCATCTTTGCCGCCTGCATTGTGTTGAGCATCTATCCTTCTGTTGTAACCCGCGCGCTGATTCCGATCGCTATCATCGTCGGCTTTGGCGTTCCATTGAATCTTCGGTTCCCCGACCTGTACCTCAAGCGTATCGGCCTGCCCGGGCTCGCTGAAATGCGAAAGATGTCTCTTGCGGCCGCGGGTGCGACACCTCCTATTCCAGACAGCGACGCGGTTCTTCAAGAAGCCGCTGCCAAGCCTGAATCCGTGAAACTGACGCCCGTCTTGGGCGCATCAGCAGGGGCCATGGGAGCGATGAATCAGACACAACCCGTGAAACAGGAGTCTGCCATGAGAGTTCTAGCTATTAATTCCAGCCCGAGACGTGATGGGGTCAGCAAAACAGCATTGATGCTGGACGCGCTGGTCAAAGGGATGCGCGACGCGGGCGCGGAGGTAGAAACGATCTGGCTCCGTGAAAAGTCAGTCAAGAATTGCATCGGCTGCTTCACCTGTTGGACCAAGACGCCCGGAGTTTGCGTCCAAAAGGATGATATGACCAATGAGCTGTTCCCCAAGTGGCTGGAAGCCGACATCGCGGTTTATGCCACGCCTCTGTACCACTTCACCGTGAACGCCACAATGAAAGCCTTCATCGAACGCACACTGCCGATGGTGGAACCGTTTATGCTTCGCCGCGACGGGAAAACGTACCATCCGCGGCGCTACGAGCCGCCAAAAGCCGTGATCTTGTCGGTCGCAGGATTTCCGGAGATGTCCATCTTTGCGCAGCTCTCTTCGTACGTGAACTTCCTCTTCGGTAAAGGGTTGAACGCGAAAGGGTTAATCGCGGAGATCTACCGACCCGCGGCTGAATCGATGACCCGTCCCGAGTTAGCTGAAACAGCGAAAGAAATCCTTGAGGCGACCACCCAAGCCGGCCGGGAGCTTGTGCAGTCTCTCAAAATCTCGGAAGCCACGATGGAATGCGTCAGCAAGCCCATTGGCGGTGACTTCGACGCTCATGCCAAGATGGCAAACGCTTTCTGGAAAACGTGCATCCGTGAGGGCGTGACGCCCCAAGAGTTTAGCCGGAAGAATATGATGCCACGTCCCGATTCTCTCGATACTTTCATGATGATTATGCCCATGGGGTTCAACGCTGAGTCCGCGGCCAAGACCAAGGCTGTCATTCAATTTCGTTTCTCCGGCGAAGTTGAGGGATCATGCTATTTCCGGATCGAAGACGGAAAGATTGAGGCGGCCGCAGGGGACTCTGACAAACCTGACTTGGTCGTCGAGTCTCCTTTCGAGGTTTGGATGGACATTATGACGGGGAAAGCAGACGGCCAACAGATGTTCATGCAGCAGAAATATAGGACTACTGGAGATCTATCTCTGCTGATGCGGATGAAGGAGCTGTTCGGGAAAGGAAAGAAGTCAAGTTAGTGGGCTGTCCTCCAAACAGCTAACGCGGTTGGGCACGTCGGCGGCGCTGGGAGTCTCGAAGAGCCAGAGAGAGACCGATCTTGTCATTGCGAGTCCCGCGTCCCCGCGGGACGAAGCAATCTCAAGCGCCTATAGTGATTCTCGAAAGTTCTCACGGAATGAAATCGCACTGCTGGACGAGCCAGTCCCGCGTTTCGCGGGAGCACCCGCAAGCCAATCCGTGACTATTCTGGAGAACTGTACTATACAGCTAGCCGTGGAGATTGCTTCGTCCCCCGGATCAAGTCCGGGGTCCTCGCAATGACATTATCTCGCGCACTTCCACTTCCTTGGCCGATGCAGGTGTTCTTTCAAGCAGAGTCGAAGTAGACAGCGCGCGGCCCTTTGGAGTATTTTGGGACGGACCCGATGGTCCGCCACGTTCAAGTAGCTATTCTTTCCTGATCCACCTCATACAAGGAGTGACAACATGACCGATGTGTACAAGCGGCTCGCAGAAAAGCTGGATGGGCTTCCCAACGGATTTCCGGCCAGCGAAAGCGGAGTGGAACTGAAGATCCTCCAGAGGATATTCACGCCTGAGGAAGCTGAAATGGCCCTCAAGTTGAGGCCCATACCCGAAACGCCTCAAGCTATATCAGAGCGGCTCGGGATCCCTCTGGACGAACTCCAGCCTATACTGGACAACATGGTGGACAAAGGCCAGATCGGGTCCGCCAAGATGAAGGGCGAGCAGGTGTACATGGTCGTCCCGTTTGTAGTGGGGATTTTTGAGTTCCAACTGCATCGGCTTGACAAAGAGATGGTGGAACTCATCGAGGAATACGGCCCGACGCTCATGCGCACCGTGGGGCAGTTCGAGCCCGCGCTCTTGAGGGTGGTCCCGGTCAATCTCCAAATCAAGTTGGAGCAACAGGTGCTCCCGTACGAGGATATCGCGGCCATGATGGAAGGCGGCAAGGCCTTCCAGGTGGTAGACTGCATTTGCCGCAAAGAAAGTGCGCTGCGAGGTAAACCATGCAGTCATTCGACGGAAGTCTGCCTCGCGTTTGCCAATCATGAGGGCGCGTTCGACAAGTACGCGAAAGGCCGAGTTATTTCGAAGCAAGAGGCTCTCGAAATCCTGGCCAAGGCCGAAGACGAAGGCTTGGTACATAACACGTACAATGTTCGGACCGGCCAGATGTTCGTCTGTAATTGTTGTTCATGCTGCTGCGGCATCATGCGCGGTGTAAAGGAATTCAAGGCCCCGTATCTTATGGCAAGGAGTAACTTCGTAGCCGCAATTGACCAGGAGGCGTGCGCGGCATGTGGCGTCTGCGCTGATGAACGGTGCCCCATGGAAGCAATCGTGGAAGACAACGGCTCGTACAAAGTGCTTGCAGAGCGATGTATCGGATGCGGCGTGTGCACCCCCACCTGCCCTACGGATTCCATCAAACTGGAACGCAGACCCGAGGCAGCCCAGACCGAGCCCCCGAATAACATCGTGGAATGGTACTTCCAGCGTGCTGCCAACCGCGGCATACAGCTCAGGATCGATTAGGAGCGTGCACCAACTGAATTGTGTCGTGTCATTGCGAGGACTCCGGACTCGATGCGGGGGACGAAGCAATCCTTTCTTCCAAAGGTTGGGAGATTGCTTCGTCCCGCGGAACGCGGGACTCGCAATGACACTCTCCGCCACGCGTAATTGAACGATTATGCCGGGGCGAAGATCGTAGTTGACCGGGACGATGAGATGTCATAGACTCGCCGACAGCACGAACGTGCATTACCGATCGTTTCTCCAAATCCTTTTTCTCTGGATGTGTGCATGAGACGGTGCGGCGCGTCCGTAGGGGATGCGAGGAGCCTATCGAATGTCTGGTCCGCGAGTTAAGGACCGGTATCGAACAGGCCCACCGTATGATTCAGCCGGACGTCGTTTTTCGGCGCATCCGGTCGTATCAAGCGATATAGAGACGGTCGAGCGGTAACTAACACGCTCGATCCGGATGATCCCGAACTGTTACCCTTATCTTCGAGTCTGTGCTGAGATGTCGTTGACTAAGCGGGAGCAACCGGTCTCTCATTTTCGCAGCCATCCGGGAAGGAGCTACCAGCGCTTTTCAGTGGCGCTCCTTATCTTGATTCCTGCCGTTCTTGCTCTCTGCACCTACGATGATAATCTAGATTGCTATTTCACGGGGACCGACTCGTTCAGCCTCATAGAAACAAGCCGAATCGAATCCTTCGAAGATATCAAACGAATTCTCACACGACCGCTCATGGACGGCACGGATTTTGTCTCCGTGGCCAAGTTCTACAGGCCTCTGGCAAGTCTCTCCTATGGTCTGGATTATCTCGTGTGGAACCTGGACCCGTTCGGGTTCCATCTAACCAATCTCATTTTCCATGTCTTGAACACCATGCTCGTGGCGCTTCTGATGCGCTCACTTGCCCGAGGGGACCTGACCATAGGCTTGCTGGCTGCAATTATCTTTACGACCCATCCAATCCTCGTGGAAAGTGTTCCGTCAATAGACCGAAGGCATGACCTGATTGCCTCGTTGTTCTTGATGCTCTCTCTGACGCTCTTTGTACAAGCGTCAAGAGCCAAAGAGCGCCGGGCAGCCCTTTCCGTGTTGTCAGTTCTGTCCTATGTCGCGTCCTTGGGAGGAAAGGAAATAGCCGTCATATTGCCCGGCATTGTTTTCGCTTATTCGGCAATATTTGGCAACGAACCCGGCATTGCTGGACGTTTTTATCGTTCTGCTAAGGCGACAGCGCCGTATGCTCTGGCCACCGCGGCCTACGTGGCTTGGCGATGGCATGTGCTGGACGGCTTGGGAGGATACGTTGAAAACGGCGGAGATCAGCCTTTGGGCGAGTATCTGTTGCAGATAATAAGCTCGTACGGCAACGACCTATTATACCCAATTGACTTCTTCAAGCTTTCAGAGAGTTTCACTGCGCTGTCCTTCTTGCTGGCGCAAGTTCTGATCTTTGCCGCGTATTCGCTCTTGTATTTCCGATGCTCTCGAGGCACTTCGGGCGACTCGATACGGCTCCTGTACGGGCACCTCTTTCTCTTCTTCTCATTGTGGATAGTCCTGCCTTTGGCTCTTTTCTGTGCGACGCACACGTTTGCTCATCGATCCATGTACATGGCGGTTGTCCCGTTCGCGGGAATACTGGCCGTTTCGATGGTACATTGTTTGAGACTCCTGAGAAGCAGGTCGCAAGCATCTTCGCAGTCGGTCGTGTCCTCTGGGACCTCTCCGTTTCTAAAATGGGGGCAAACCGCGGTTGTAGCTGCCAGTGTTGTGGCGTGGGCATCTTTGGCGCTCTATTCACCGGTCTTCCGAACTTACGCAGGCTGGAACGAAAGTGCACGCGTATCGCGTTATTTGCTGGAAGAATTAGGCCAGGTCGTGCAGCACCTCCCCGCGCGGTGCACACTCCACCTGTACAATCTACCGGAAGGCATTAGTTCTCTGCAGAGCAACATTCCGCGTGCTCGCGAAGTCACGTACATGCGAGATTACTCGGTCAAGTCTTGGATGAACCTTGTATTTCCGCACAACGCCATGAGGGTTGTTGTCCATAGCCGCTCCTGGCTGGCAAAGGTTGGGTCTCCCCTGGGAATTAGTTCATATCGCGCATCCGCGAACAATCTTGTCATAAAAGTTGTCACAGACGCCGCTTTCACAGGCCATTCGCCGAATCAGTTGATAGCTTCTCCCATCCGATCTCCGCTCTTCGGTCAAGTGCCCAGACCTCGAAAATCCCGGTGATAGGGCATGTCCAAGCGCAGACTACTTCTGCTGACCCTGATCGTTCTTGGGGTAAACAGTGCGTTTTTGCTGCCGGTCCTCGATAGTCCATATCTCGGGGACGACTCCTGGCGCGAATCTTTGACCAAAGGTCTCGTGCTCTTGTCGGATAAAAACTTGTGGGAAATGTGCTGGGAAATATCCAAGGACTTCATATCCAGCGGCAGATGGTATCCTTTGATAATCTACTATTATCCTGTCTTCTACTACGTCGGTCAGCATACATACAAAATAATGACGCTGTTATTCATTGTCGGGAACGTGATGCTGTTCGGGTGGTTTGTGTCTTTGGTCAGCCGTTCTACTAAGCTGGGTCTCATGGCCATGATGTTGCCGCCTCTCACTTTACAGTTCCGAATGTATCATGATGCGATTTTGTCATACTACTTCCTCATGCAGATTGAGTTCGCGCTCTTGATACTTTCTGCCATATGCTTGGTCCATTACTTCCGCCGCTCCCGATGGTGGCTGTATGTCTTATCCGTCCTGAGCTATCTCGCGTGCTTGTTGGTTTACGAGGTGTCATATGCTTTCTGGCTGGTTCACGTTGTCCTGAGTTATATGCATTTCGGCAGGCATCGTTTGAAGCAGGCATTGTTAACGTCTCTTCCGTTCGTTGCAGTCTCTGCATTGAATTTGAGCATTATGCTCATGATTCGCGCTACATTCGGCGTTTACTATGAAGGGGTTCAATCTCAGTTCACCCCGATGCAGTGCCTGCTCACTTTCGCCAAGCAGGTATACTCCGCCATCCCCCTGAGCTACTTCGTTTCCACGCCCGCGATTCAGGACTTGTCTTTCCGGTCTGAAATGTTCTCCTTAGGGCTGTTGTTGGCGATCTGCGCAGCGTGGGGTCTCGTCTGGTACACGCTCTGGCGGAAAAGGAGTGCATCGGAATCTTCCGATGAACCTGCCGCAGCAGGGACGCTATCCGTGCTCGGCATCGTGATTTTGTTGGCGCCGAGCTTTCCCATAGCTTTTTCTGCCAAATATCAACGAGAATTGCAGTGGGGGCTTGGCTATCTGCCTACATATTTATCTGCGTTTGGTGTCGATCTGTTGCTGCTCGCAGGGGTCGTATTCGTCTCTTCCAGGCTTCGTAGCACCGCAAGAGTGCCTCGCGAAATGTTCGCGGTCTGCACTGCTATCATAGGAGCGCTGGTTTCTGCGATCGCATTCAACAGCAATTGCATTGTGGTTCAGAAGTACGCATATGCTGAACGTTATCCACGCGCGCTCATGGAAACCGCTTTGGAACACGGATTACTCCAACCGGTTAAAGACAAGTCATTCCTGATCTGCGGCGAACCGTTTCACAGCTGGGACAACCCTCCATTTTTCAAGCAACTTACGGGCTTGACGCTTCAGGTGGTCAAACCGAGCGGTTTCTGTCACGACGAGGACATGGGATCCACAAGCATCGACAAAGGATTGGCAGATTACGCAGTGACCAACCGCCCGGGGTGTTATGACTTTACATGCCTCGCGAAAAGCAAGCAGGTCTTCTCCGGGTACGATGTGGTCTTCAAAGGGCTTGGGTGGCCGGTCCTGTGTAAGACGATGACCGCGAGCTCGAAGTCGGAAGCGCCTTCAGTCTTCTTCCTCCGATATGAAGCCTCTTCTGAAGACGCAGGTTATGCCGTGCTCGCAAAATTGCGCGGCATGAAGGTGAACTCGGGGGAGATCGTGGAGATTTCCGCAGACCGAACGTGGGTGTATGCTGCTGTGCCATCCGCCCCGGTTCTGAGAAATCTGCGGATTACATGCAATTATATTGACGAACAAAATCGATCGTCAACGTCATTTGGGTTTGATCAACGGCAGTTGCGCACAACCCGCATTAGCAGCAGAGAAATGGTCCTGGAGCTGCCTCCGTGCTCCGGCGGCCTTCTCGTAGACCCGAGATCCATTCGGCCTGAGATTGAAGCTGAAAAAGCTATTAATACGGCGTCTCAGAATCGGGAGAATCGATGAAGCGCCGTGCAACATGATGCGCGGCCCGCACACCGGTCAGATAGCTTACTTCCAGGCTTGATTTGTACAGTCCGTCGCTTGCGATGTACAGATCGTCAAATTCATCTTCCAGCGCCCTTCGAAGAGCATGTTGCTTGGCGAGCATCCCCGGCGGAAGCTGAACTGCTCCCTGCTTCCATCTGTACGCTCGTGAGAACATCAGCTTGTTCGACAGCCCGGACAGAACCTTATCAGCTTCCGTGAGCACGCCGGCTAACAGATCTTCATCCGAGCGGTCCAAATACCTCCGGCTAGCTTCCTCGCACAGGATAGCTGTGACAAGCTCCTTTCCCGCGGGGACCCGCTCTCCTCCCTTGAGGCGATCGCACACCAGCGTGCCGATGGTGCGGTAATCTCGGCGGCTCATGTTGCTGATAAGTGCCATGTCCGGATAACTCGCATCGAGCGCCAATGCGACCACGATTGAGGGGCTATAGTAAATCCCGCGCAATCCGCTCTCAAAGCTCGAGGGAAGGCCCTCCAGAACATCAGGGACCGCGGTCGCGGGAACGGCAAGGATGACCGCGTCAAACTTGATGGATTCAGGATGGTCGCCTCCCACATGCACCTCAAAACACCCGTGATCGGTCTGACAAACCTTGTTCACGGGTGTCTCAAGTCTCACGTCGAGCTCGGTTCGGAGCCGCTCCGGAAGCATCCCCATGCCCTGAACAAAGCTGAAGATCTTGAAACGCATCAGGTTCTTGATGGTGGCAAGAAAGGCAGCTTTGGAGTTGTTTTCCGGCTCTCCCAGGAAGATTTCGCAGAAAATGGGATACGCTATGTGCTCCAGGATTTCTTCGCCGTAGTTTTTCAGCACATAATCCGCGGCTGATTCCTTTTCCAGCTCGAAGGTTTCGTCAGTGGGCTCAATCAGATTCAGCGCTTTGCCCAACCATTGAGCATAGAGAAAGAGCTTGACCATATCCTTCTTTGCCTTGAGCGAGAGGAGCCTATACCTGAGAAAGTCGCTCGGGGAGCCGATCTTGATCTGGTACTCTTTTCCTCCCGCGAAGGTCGAAGACGTTCCGGGGGTGAGCGCGAGACTTTCCCGCATCCCAAGACGTTCGAGGAGGCGAGTCAAATTCACATGGAATTCCGGAAACGTGTACGCAGCTTTGTCAATGATGAACCCATCAATCGTTTCGGAGCTCATCCGGCCGCCCACAAAGGACTCTTTCTCGAATACCACCGGGTGAAATCCCTTGTTCTTCAACTCATAAGCCGCGGCCAAGCCGGATATTCCAGCTCCTATTACTGCGATCTTGGCATCCATGACGAGTCCTTCTCTTTGGCTGAAGAGCCCTTGGACAAGGCAGTTTGCGTTTTCAGAGATCCCGAGTTAGAATCAGGGCCAGAGGCGGCCTTTTGACCGACCGACGTCCAGTCAAGAAGACGTCGCGGTCTAGTGCATCACTCTTATAGCATTTGCCAAAAGTAACGGCTTGTTGACGATCCGTCACCCCGGCGAAGGCCGGGGTCCAGTCCGAGGAGGAACGCGGGACTGAAAAGACTGGATTCCTGCTTCCGCAGGAATGACGAAACCACGCAGCCTCGAATCAAACAAGCCTCTCAACAAAGGGCGCAATCGATTGGCGCTCACTCAACCTCGGCAACGCTTGAAGCGCTTGGAAATATAAGAGTTTTTGGGGAGGGGTCCGGGGAGGCCCTTTTTGCGAAAAAGGGCTTCCCCGGCCACTTCTTCAGAAACTCATAGCTTCTCCAACCGCTTCCTACCCATTCGGGGGGTGTGCCATGTCTGTTAGAGCACGGTCCCTTCCTGCGGGATGGTATCCTTCGTCTGCTACGGAGTGCAAGAGCAATATCGAACAGTTCCTGGCGGGCTTCGCACCGCCGTCAGGGAAATGGCGAGGCGGTGTGGCGCCTCACGCGGGCTGGTATTTTTCCGGCCGAGCCGCGGCGCGTGTGATTTGCACGCTTGCAGCCGCGGCAAAGCCGGACAGGATTGTGCTGTATGGCGGGCATCTTTCCGGTACCAGCCGGCCGATTGTCTACCCCAACGATTCCTGGGAGACCCCATTCGGCCCTATCTCAATGGACGCGGACCTCGCGGAGCAACTCGTCTCCAGGGGTGCAGCCAGTGCAGCCCCAAGGCACTTTGCCGACAATACGGTTGAGATTCAGCTCCCGTTCGTAAAGCACTTCTTTCCGGATGTGCCGATCCTCGCGATCCATGCGCCCGCGTCGAATGCCGCGGTAGACCTTGCCGAGGCTGTGGAGGACCTCCTCCAGGAGCGAGCCCTGAAAGCAGCCTGGATCGGTTCCGCGGACCTGACGCATTATGGGCCGAATTACGGGTTCGTGCCCAAGGGCACCGGCGCACAAGCTGTGGCCTGGGTCAAAGACGAGAACGACCGGATCCTGATCGATAAAGCCCGCTCACTCGATGTCCAGGGGCTGTTGCGTGATGCCCAGACCCGCCAAAATACCTGCTCCGCCGGACCGATCGCTGCGGTCATGGCCTCCGCCATCCGAGCGGGAGTCAAGCAAGGCCATTTGCTCGAATACTACACCAGCTTCGACATCATGCCCGGGTCCAGCTTCGTGGGTTATGCAGGTATAGTATACTAGAGGAGGTCTTATGACTGGCGACGAGAGTGATATGGATCGTATTGTTGATGAGATCGTGAGAGCTGTGGTGGAGGCCTCGAATCCGGAGCGAATTATTCTATTTGGTTCTGCCGCGCGCGGCGACGTGGGACCCGATTCCGACTTGGATATCCTGATTGTGGAAAAAGAGTCGGCGTTCCGCGGAGGGTCCCGCTGGGATGAATCAAGCCACATCCGACGAGCTCTATGGCGGTTTCCGATTCCGATCGACGTGCTGCTCTTCACCCCTGAAGAGATGGACAAGTGGAAGAATGCCACCAATCACATTGTGGCTCGCTCATTGAGGGAGGGCAAGATAGTCTATGATCGATCGTGAAGACGCCCAAAGGCTGATTGAACTAGCGCGCGTGGACTTGCAAGCCATCCGCAACATGTTGGATCAGGAACAGTTCGCGGATTCGGTATTCGGCTTCCACGCGCAGCAAGCGGTAGAAAAGGCCCTCAAGGCCTGGTTGAGCCTTCGGGGCGTGCCATATCCGAAGACCCATGACCTCCGCCTCCTCACGAAATTGCTCCAGGCCCAAGCAGGAGAACAAATCGAACAATTTCTCGACCTCGTGCCCCTCACTGACTTTGCAGTTCAGTTTCGTTATGACCTTCTTGTCATCCCTTCCGGACTCGACCGCGAAGGCATCCTTGGCGATGTGGAAGCGGTAGTCTCTTATGTAGAACGATTGGTCACGTAGCATGGCGGAATTATAGGTATATTGAAAGGGGCAGCTGAACGAGACCGCAGGGGGCTCAGGATTTGTGCCTCGGATGCGGCTCTGTGTGATTTCGATTTCGGATTCGGAGGGTGGATGTGATGAAGAAGCGGAATAAGGGCACTGTGCAAGGAGGCGAAAAGAGCAGAGTTTTTCAATTCTGCCTGGGCATTGCCGTCTTGTTGGTGGCTGTGGTTGCCGGGTGTAATCAGAGTTCAAAGACCGACGGCCAGCTCGATGACGCACAAAAAGCCGCCATGGGGGAGTTGCTGGGGATTGCACGAAGCTGCGCCAATCTCTTGAACGTGTACATGGACGCGAGAATCACCGACATGCTCGTCTTGTCCGCCACCAGTGATCCTCTGAAACAGGCTCTTACCAAGCCTGAGGCCCGAGAAGACGCAAATCGTATCTTGGAAGCTTGGCTAAAGGCTTCGGGCGCGTACGAAGCAATCCTGCTGCTTGACAAGAAGGGTGTTTGTCTCGCATCCGCGCCGAAAGAGCTTGAGAGCGGGGATTTCTCAAATGATGAAGCTTTCAAGGGTGCTGTCGCCGGCAAACTGACCGTTTCCGATGCACACAAATCTGATGTGCTTACTTCTCCGGACCCCAAATCCAAAGTGTGGACCGCGGCAATTGCCGTTCCTATCAAAGTCGGAAAGGATGTGGAGGGTGTTCTCGTCTCCTATCTCAAATGGTCACGATTGGAAGTTCTCATGCGGAGCACTCCAGTGGGCAAGACCGGGTATGTGTACGTGTTAAACAGTCGAAACCAAGTTATTCTCCATCCGGCGAAGATGTTCTACGGGATAGGTCTCGGAGAGGAGCGAATCAACCTTCCTGCGCTCGACGACGCGGTCAGAAAGAAAGCTCCCAACTGCCGCTACCAGTTCAGAAATCCCATGACGGGCAGCATGGACACCAAGCTCGCGGGTCTTGCGTACCCCAAGGCATATGAGAACTTTTCGGGCCTGGGCTGGACAGTTGGCGCAGGCGCTAATGAGGCTGAAATAATATGGCTGCACCCGCTCGTGAGGATGTTTTTGCGCTAGGAATTGGTCGGTGCAAGGCTGCAAAATCAGGAGGGTTTGCCGAAATGAATGAGGCCATTATAGTTGCGATCATTATGGTATCGGGTAGCGTACTTGTAGCCGCGTTGACGTTCTATCTCACAAAAAGGCGGGAACTGGCTGACCAGTGGCGAAACGAAAAGCTGAACCACTACAAGGCGCTCTTTTCGGCCCTTTCCGATCTTGCCGTGGATGGAACAGATAAAGAGGACGCGCAAAAGAGATTTGCGACGGCAGCCAACACGATAGCGTTGGCCGCACCGCAGGATGTGATTAACGCCCTCATGGCGTTTCACGCTGAGGTCACTTTCTCAAATCCTGACAAGTCTCCAGAGCGCCATGACAAGCTCCTCAAAGAGTTGCTTCTCGCGGTTCGCAAGGACATCGGGCTGGCAAAAGGCGATGACGAAGAAAGCTTCAACTTCCATTTGATAGGATCGGCGCCGAAAGAACCGCCAGAAAAGCCGCGTCGCGAGATGGATAAACGGTAAGCGCAGCCTCTGGGTCTTGCATCCTAGTGGGTGAGGTACGTGGCCGCTGTGAATAGCTCCGTCGAATTAGGAGGCCTGGGCAAAAGTACAATCTGGATAGTTGGAACGTGCCCGTTTTGAGATATGTTCTTTAGTTATGAAATCTGCGGGCACTTTCTTTTGCCCGGTTCCCCTGGACAAATCTCCGGCATTTCGGTTGCAATGTCCCCGGTCGGTTGCTGGTCGGATGTCGGGCCTTTTCTTGAGGACATGCTCATGTCACGGCAACGATGCCTCTCCGTGACCGTTGACACCTCCGTCTGGATTCACTTCATGAACGGCTGGCACCATACCGTACCTTGCATTCGCAAGATGCTTGTGTGGCATCAGCGCCAATTTATTCAGATTTTCGCCTCAAGTCGAGTCTTCGATCCTGACGCCATACGTATGCATATCGAACAGCAAAGGCGCTTGAGGGATCTATTTCGTGACATGAAAATCGACTTAACAAGTTCCCCTTTTAGATGGGGGATTTCGGGACTCGGAGGTCCAGACGTGCTCTCCGGCCCGGAGTGGGTGGAGAGATCGTCAGATGATATCGTCAAACTCCGAAGGCTTCTAGGCTACGATCCGGCGAGCTTACCGCGTGCCAATGTGGGCAATCGGCTCATGAACAAGATCGGAGATTATGACGCCCTGGAGACACATTACACCCAAGGCCGAGACGTCTTTGTTACATCGGATGAACATGATTACTTCAACCGCTCTAGGCGAGCAGTGTACGCCAAGGAATTAGGTCTCATAATCCAAGATCCCCAGGAATTTGTGGAAACTCGGACGTCAAGGTTTCCTGATTCCCGATCAACGTAGTTCCCCCTATGGACTGTCCCCTATATCCAGTTCTCGAAAGTTCTGTCGGAATTGGATCGCACTCTGAGACGAGCCGGTAGCAGCCTCACCGCTTAATCAAGCGTCACCTTCAGTAGGCTTCATCTCCGTTCCGGAATTCCCCGAAGGGGACTACTCACGGTTCTTCCCCTTCAGGGGCAAGACAAGAGCCAGATCTCATTTCGTGATTATTTTTGGGAACCGCTATGTTAGCTGTGGGCGAGCGCCAACCCCGACTGGGAGTACGTAAGGTTGGGGTTGTCCCAGAACAGTGCGTTGGAAATGAGACCGACTTCGTAAGTGCACACCAGCACTGATTATGTTTGACCGAAAAAGGATTGAAAGGTATGCTCACCGCTTGAGACGCATCTTTTCGCGGAGAATGAGAGGAGATGGACTTCGCTTCAGAGCCTGTAAAACACGCAATCCCGCCGGAAAGTATTGCCAGGGAGGTGGAGATTTTATGGACGACTTGGAAAGGCTATTGAGAGCGCTCCGTCAGGCTCAACGGCGGAAAAACGAACTGAAAAATCTAATCGAAATTTTGTACGAGGAATATAAGCTCGTCAAAACTGAAATTACTGTGCATAAAAAGCATATTGAAAAATTGATGTCAGCCAAAGAATATTCGGCGTTCCTGGACACCATCAAAATAGACACCTCCTTGGAGCTTCCCGTTTTTTCTGAGAAGGGTTCCAAGCACACGAAATGAATTGATGGAAAGGGGACGAATTCCTGGCTTGTCCATTTCCCCGAAGGAGAAATGAGCATTCCGAAAAAATGGTGGAAGTTCTTGGGGAGGGGGTCGGGAAGCCGCGCGTCTCGCGAGGTTACAAGAAGGTCCTCTCCGATTCTTACCTCTCTGAATGCGAAGCGGTATCAGTTATACCGATGCGCGTTCAAGAAAGTAAGACGGGGAGAACCTTTTTGAAACCCCGCGCTTCGCGGGGCCTCCCCGAACCCCTTTCCAAAAACTTCTATGTGTCTCTGGCATTTCGCCTTCCTGGACAGGAAGACGAAATGCCAGAGGAATATAGAGTTTCTTGAAGAGGGCTTTGGGGGAAACTTCTTTACACAAAGAAGTTTCCCCCATGCTTTACTTCTTTGAAAGCGCACTGGTATTAGGCGGCAGACCGGTCTTTGGGTCCCAGCCCCATTCTTTGTAATAGTCCTCGATCATGCGTTCTGCATCCGAGCGCTGGAGCGGATCTCCGGTAAGGTAATTCTTAAAGCCGGCCTTGCCGAACCATTGCTCAGGCGGAATTTCGTCCTTTCCACGATCCAGGCCTTCTCGCAGATTCGCAAGCCGATACAGACTCCAGACGCGATCGACCCGCTCGCGTAGCGCCGGAAGATCAGTAGGGATGCCGGTAACGGTTTCGTACAGTTCTGCACAGGTTTCCGCGTTGTAGAAGCGATTGATATGGCCTCTCGCACAGATTCCCATTGAACCCAGAATGGTGAACCATGCGTGAGAATACCGGAGCAGGGCTCCTACGTTTAATTCTGCTTCTTGGCCCGCTTCGTTCCCTGTCTTTATGATGCGATCTATCGCCTCCTTGGGCGCACCCATACGCTTCAGATGCTGAGGGAAAACTTCCAGGGGCCTGGTGGCAAAATACGTAGGTGAGCCTCCTGAGCCCACGTGCGGACCCCGTGGATCCAGGACTTGTCCCAACTCCATAGTGCCAAAACGGTCCCATGCTATTGCCGACCCTGGTCCCGCATACGGGTGCATTCCTTTGACCAGCGCAGGAGCCAACTTTTTGGCCTCTTCGCCAAACTGTTGGATGATCCCGCTGAAACCTCCAGCCAGTACGTCGCCTAGGCCCTCACGGAAGCTGATTTTTCGAGCCCAAGTTTCCATGGAATCCAAAGAATCGAGCCGTATCTCAGGGTTTGCCTCATTGCGGGCGACAATCCCCTCATCTACGAGCCGCTTGGCAAAGGCCATGAGGCCGAAGAATTCGAACATGTCCAGTCCGTATTCGTCCAGGGTAACCATGCACTTGATGGACTCACGATAATCCGTGAACCCGTAAAGCGCGGGCGTGTACAGGTTGATTACCGAGCTTGTACATTTGACCAGCCCTTTGAACGGGCCGTCCGGAATCTCCACCACGTCTTTGCATCCGATGGGACACGAAACACACGCCGCGCGGCGCTTCTTTATCCGAGCGAACTCCTCACGAGAGATCAGGGGGAAGGCCTGGACCATTCCCAGCTCCTGGGCTTGTTTCAAGTGAGGCCACGAGCGAATCTTGTCGAGAAATGCCTTGCTGAGCGTCCGGTATCGCTTGCGGTCAGCCACTGTGATGCCGCCCGAACCTTTGACCACAACGGCTTTCAGGTTCTTGGACCCCATGACCGCAGCAAAGCCTCCGCGGCCCAAGGTTGAGATTCGGTCCACAAACGCCATGGAAAAGGGGACCAGGTGCTCGCCGGCCTGGCCGATGCACATCACGCCCGTGGGCATGTCGAACTCGTCCCACAGCGTCTGGCAGGTGTCGTCCACGCTTCGGCCCCACAGACTATCCGCGGGCTTCAGCTCCACCCGGTCGTCGAAGATCTTGAGGTAAACCGGCTTTTCGGATCGACCCTGGATGATCACATGGTCGAATCCTGCATTCTTAAGCATGATACCGAACGTGAAGCCTCCTGCCCCACACCACCCGATGGTGCGACTGGCCGGTAACTTGGAGACCGAATACACCCGTGAAGTGGAAGGCAAGTTTGTGCCCACAAACGGGCCAGCTCCGAGCACGATGGGATTCTCCGGCGACAGCGGCTCGCAGCCTGGCTTGATCGTGTCGTGGCAGAGCTTCAGGCAAATGCCCAGGCCGCCGATGTATTGCTCTGCCAGAGCCATATCCAGCGGTTCCTGCCTGATTTGGCCCTTGGTCAAATCAACGCGGAGGATCTTCCCGGCAAAACCACCTGTGCTCATTGCCGGTCCTCCTCTTTTTTCGTCTTTGACAGTGCGCCGTAAAGGCAATGGTCCGCGCAGATGCCGCATCCGATGCATTCTTCCGTAAAATTGACCTCGCATTCCGCACCGGACATCTTCACCCGGATCCGTGCCCTGGACGGATTAAAAGCCTTGGTATACGCGTCCGAACAGGCCAGCTCACAGCGCAGGCAGCCGGCGCAATTCTCGGGGACCACGTCTATTTGGTACTTGGTCATAGATCGGTTGCTCCTTCTTAGCAGAGTCGCAAGAACTTCCCGGCGCCCGCGCTTGGGGCTTCACGGACAGTGCCCGCTCAATTGTCTACACCTCGCGGTTTGTCACGGCGCGGTAAGTAACTATTACAGAGTTGTTTCCCACGTCCCCGCCGGCGCCGGGGGCCGAGATCGAATCGCCAACAAGGTACAAGTCCTTTACTCCCGGCACTGATGGCCCGGGTCGCTTGTGCTCGGTCTGATGTACGCTCAACTGGGCGCCGTCTACCATATTGAGAGCGGTTTCTCGCTTGAAAATAATGTGAGCATCGATATCCGGAAAAAACGATCGCACGGCCGACCACAGTTCTTCCTTGCGCGTCTTGGCGACTGCCGGATCGGCGACGTCCTCTCGATCGGTCGGGTAGTACATGGTAAGGATTTGACGATTTCTTGGCGCCAGAGACGGCTCCACATTGGAGGTCAGCAGTCCATATGTGATCGGGTTATAGCTGAACAACAGACCCTCTATTTCGCTGATACGTCGGTCGAGAGCCACGTCAACAAAGAAGCCGGCCGTGGGCACGAGGTTCTTGCAGCGCTGCACGTAGTTCGGGTCTAAGACGTGCTCCGGAATGATGCTGAACATGTCTTGCACAGGAAGATTCACAACGACGCGATCTGCGTGATAGGTGACGCCGTCGGCTACAACACCTGTGGTTCTGTTCTCGGCAATAATCACCTGATCGACCTTTCTCCCCAAAAAGATTTGGCCGCTCTTTTTTATCTGAGCGACCGCCGCTTCGTGGATGGGCTTCCATCCTCCTACCGGGTATTCGGCCGAATGGCCGGTAAGAAGGGCCTCTTGGATGTTGCGAAACATCTCTCCGGCAGAAGTCTTTTCGGTGAATGGACATACCATGAGCGAGGCGCTTACAAGCTCAAAATACCGGCGGATACCCCCACTAATCCGGTTTTGCGCGAACCATTCGTCCAAAGGTGTATCCATTAAGTCATTGAAAGCACCGCCTCTAATCTTCAAGAGAAGACGAACAATGCGCAGCTTCTCCATGAAACTGAACAATGAGCTTCTGAAGATGGCACTAGGGCTGGTGGGAAACAGCCTCATGACGCCATCGCTATCCATTAAGTACGAAGCCCCGAGTGCGCGATACTGAATCGGCACACCGATGTGTCTCGTGATTCGCGCTACGGCGCTCCTCGGTCCGAAGCGCGTCAAATGCAGCCCGAAATCGAAAGTGAATCCATCGTGCTCATGCAAGAACGCCCTGCCGCCCACGCGTTGATTCTTCTCAAATAGCAGAACCTCATCGCCATCGTGTGCCAGAAGAGCACCCAGCAGCAAACCGTTAATACCGCCGCCAACTATGATCGTGCTCGCCATACCACCCACCCCTGTGGTCTGATTCCGTTTATTTGTTGCCTGGGCCTTGATAATCGACCAGCTCGGTCTGTAAACCGCCGGCTATTCACCGAGGTACCGCGCGTCAACGCTGCTGATACTGTCGGCGACAGCTCTGACAAACTTGGCGTTACGCATCAGCCTCAACGTGTCTCCCTTGATTTTGAAGACACCTTTGACGACTCCTTCCATGAAGCCTTTGTTCCCTTTGACCACCTCTTTGAAATCAGCGTACTTACCGGTCACATAGAAGCCGTAATCGGACCCGACAGCGTCTTGAACGATCGTGCATTCGGTGCATTGTCCGGCCGCCGCTTGCATGAATACGTAGGTTGTGTTTTCCAGACCATCTCCGGCCTGAATCTCGAACAGGAGATTTCCATTGAAACCAACCCCCCACTTCTGCCCCAGTTGCTTGATAGAAGGGTTGGCATTAATTGCTCTCTTCCACTCGTCACACCACTCCTGCGAAGGATACAAAACCTCCATCTTTCAGTCTCCTCTCTATTCTCCGTATTCAGCGGCAGCGTGCGCGCTCAGAGGGATTGAAGATCGTACCAGTAGCGCGCGTTCTCCAGAGTTTTCAGTCCCTTGCCACCCATCCAAAGGCCGATCACCTTCTGGTCGCGCCAATGCTTCTCGATGTCGAACTCTCTCGCGTACCCGTAGGACCCCATGAAATCCATTGCCCGACTACAAGCGCGTTCAACCGCGTTGCTCGCGTAAAGCGCAAGGCCTCGCGTCTTGAGTACGAACCGTTCATCCCAGGGCTCCCACCCATAAATCTCCGGATGGTCCAATGCTCTGGCGTACTGCCACATCCATCCGGAGGTGGATTCAATCAGTATGGCGACCTCGCAGAGCATGTCTGCAACGATGCTGTGCTCCTTGAGAGCTTTCCCCGCGACGACCCGCTCAGAGGTAAACCGTTTGGCGATCTCATAAACGCTCTTCATAACTCCAACGCACATCGCCGCCGAACCGATATTTCCCATAGTGATGGCACGTTTCCAATACTTAAGGTCATCGCCGGGTCCGTGAAGTCGGTACCGCTTGGGAACTCGAACTTGGTCGAACCAGATATCGGAATTCATGTCCGCGCTCATACCGGCCTTCTGGTATGGGTTGCCAACAGCCACGCCTTTTGCATCGGCAGGAACCAAAATGAGCGCGAAGTCATTGCCGTCCGTGGAACCTCTCTTCGTGGTGCAGACAACGACGAAAAGATTGCCGACCTCACCGGAATTGCTCGGCCAGAGCTTGTGTCCGTTGATGATCCACTCGTCGCCGTCCAGTGTCGCGGTAGTTCCTATGGTCTTCCCACCGATACGGCCGAAGTTCTCTATATCGGCCCCGCTGGCCGGTTCCGTCATTGCATGACAGCCCACATAGAGTTGCTCGCCACAGAACTTCGGACCGAACTCCATGCACAACTCCATGTTGCGATGTGGCGGCAACAGCATAGGAACCAAGCCCCAGATGGAGCACAGGCAAGCCGTCGCAAGGCCCGCATCAATCCTGGCGAGTTCCTCGGCCATTACCGCGCACACCGTCATTGGTTCAGGCATGTCCGTGCCGCCGGCTTCGGCCGGAAAAAATGCAGCATTGAATCCCAAATCGACGAGGACCTCTTTGAGAAGAGGCGTAACAAGTTTGTGCTCCCGCCAGTCCTCGTCAATCTTTTGTCTGACAGGGACATACCTTTCCTCTCCCCACCTTCTCAGCGTCTGTCCCATGTCCGTGACAAAGTCAGATACCCATTCTCTCGGACGTATAAAATCGTCTATAGTCGGCATGTGAGACTCCTATCCTGAAGATGAGACCTCTCGCATCATCCGCGAAATGTCCCGAGCTTCATACGACTGGCTGGAGTTAACGCGAGCCATGTCCTGAAAGAGCAACGGCGTGTATGCGTGCGAGAAGACGTTGTACGCTGTCTTCGAATACGCAATCAGTCTCCTTGCTGTTGCAATCTCGACATTATTTTTGCCAGAGTCGTCTTGACCAATTCCAGATGCTCTTCGGGAACGCCCTCAAACAGTTGGTCCAAAACCCGGCATGTTTCAGCTATAACCGGGCCGCGCATCCGTCTCCCCTCCTCCGTCAGGTATATGCGTAATACCCTCCGGTCTGCTGGGTCAGCAGTCCTTGTGACAAGCCCGTCGCGCTCCATGCGATCAAGGAGTCCCGTCATAGTGGAAGTTTCCAGGCCGGCGGCTCGAGCTATTTCGGTCACTTTGAGACCGTCGGTGACCCAGAGGCTCATCAGCGCCCAGAGATAGGCGGGCTTTACTTGGGTCAGGTCGGCTTTGGACAGCCGTGACTTCAGTGCTGAGGTTATTCCCAGCGTGAGCCTGGAGAACATGTAGTAAGGGCAAGTCTTAGGATCAATGAGAGGCATCTCTCAACCACCGGGAATCCGGAAGAAATCGAGGCAACACATGCTCATTGTTTGGATCCAATCTTTTCGTATCAGAATTTAACTGAAGCGAATATCTCGGATACGAACTAATATGTCAAGAAAAAAAGTGGGACCGGTTCGTCGCATATCAGCGAAAAATGCCTTGAAGCGCTGCCAATCCCGACTTAGAATGAATTCGTGGCGGAATGATTCTCATGCACCCAGCGTCTTCGTGATCGACTCGCAGCTCACCTCGAAAGGAGGGGAGAACGATGTGCCATACCCAAGCGAAGGCTTTCGTATTGTGTGTAGCATTGGTGGGGCTTGTCTTCATTGCATCGTGGACCGTCTCCACCGATGCCGTTGCAGGATCGGCTTCCGGTCTCGAAATCCTGGCCAACATGAAACCGGGCGCCAAACCGATCAACATCAAGGCCTGGACAAACAAAGAACCCGAAGCTCAATTCAATGAAGGGGACCGACTGATCTTGGATGTCCAGGCAGATCGCGCGGGGTATCTGCTTGTCATCTCAGCGACCTCTGACGGGAAACTCGCTGTATTGGTGCCCAACCGGGAGACGCTCACGAACCGTATAGAAGCAGGCGCTGTTTACAGCCTGTTCGGTGATGATTCCCCCGTCTGGCTAAAGACCGGCAAGCCGGTACGCGCTTGCCAAGTGGCTGTATGTGTCAGCTCTCAGCCGTTCAGCCTCGACCCCTTGCCGTCTGTCAGGGCTAAAGTCAGCGGCGCCTCAACTGCGACTCAAACCGAACTTGCCCGCGCTCTCCAAACAACACTCAAGGTCCTTGCCAAAGACGAAGGCTTCAACGTGCTGATTTTCCCCATTAAAGGTCCGCAAGGCGCAGAACTCGATGTGGAAACGCTGGAGCGACCTGTAGAAGCTGACAAGAGACGAGAGAAAAAAGTGCCTGTCGGTGTAGTAAGCACACCGCCTGACGGCCCCAAAGGCACTCAAGGCCTGAAGGTTATCCCGGACAGAGACCAACGACGCTAACTCAGTAGGAATTTCCGGCAATGGCTGTTGCCGGTCGCGCGAGCAGGGGCCAATATGGATAGGTAGGGGCGCCCCTGGTGGGTGCCCGGCGGAAATCGGCCTCCGTGCCGGTCATTCTGGAAAGGGCAGGCACGAGGCCTGCCCCTACAGTGGCTGCGTTCGCCCGGAACTAACGGCATAGTTCAATTGTAACAAGGTTCTCCCCATTTTACTGTTTTGAAAACGAATCGGTCTTAGCTTGGCTCTCAGAAAGGCTTATGCCTTCTTCTCCTTTTCTTTCTCCTTCATTGCCATATAGAGTCTTTCCGCGGTGACGGGCAGTTCGTTGATCCTGACTCCTGTAGCATCGTAGATCGCATTGAGGATGGCGGGAATTGTCGGCATGATCGCGCCTTCGCCGACCTCTTTCGCGCCATACGGGCCATTGGGCTCGTTGGATTCCACCACGATGCTCTTCACGTTCGGCATGTCCAGAGCCGTAGGGATCTTGTACTCACCCAGGGATGCATTAATGATCCTGCCGCGGGAATCGAACTTGACCTCCTCAAAGAGGCATTCCCCAAGCCCCATTGAAAGCGATCCCTGCATCTGGCCTTCTACGGATGTGAGGTTTATTGCCAGGCCGCAATCATGCGCGTCGGTCATGTTATCCACGCTGACCTGACCTGTTTCCAGATCGACCGAGACTTCAACCACCTGCGCGGAACAGCCGTATGCCGGTGAAGTTCCTACCGCTGCGCCTTTGTACGCTCCTCCCAGCCGAGGAGGCTTGTACTTTCCGGTGCCCACAAGAGTTCCCTTCTCGAGGAAGGCCAACCGGGCGGCTTCTCTGAATGTGAAATAGTCACCACCGGGAGGATCGGTCCATCCGCGATGCTCCTTAATGTAACCCTGACGAAGTTTCTCAAAGTTTCCGGGTCCACCCCTGAAGAGCACGTTGCCGTTTCTGAACGTGATGTCCTCCACGTCGCATCCCATGTGAACGGACAAAACCTCGGCTATTTGCCGCCTGACACTCTCAGCAGCCTCTTTTGCAGCATGACCGGTCATAAGTGTTTGCCGGCTGGAATACGCGCCCAAGTCCACGCTGTATTCCGTATCGCCGGAGAACACGCGCACGCATTCAAGCGGAATCCCCAGAGTTTCCGCGGCGATCATAGCCAACATAGTGTCCGAGCCCTGACCGATTTCTGCAGATCCCGTGAGCACGGTGACAGTTCCGCCGTCTTCCGCGACCTTGATAACGACCGTTGAGTGGTACGTGTCGGAACGGTAGATCGGATAACCTGCGCCTGAAACGAAAAAGCCGCACGCGCTTCCGATGCCCTTGCCCCTGGGAAGCTTACCTTTCTTGTTCTTCCAGTCTGAACCGTTCCGTACCGCCTCGATACATTCCTTCATCCCGAGGCTCGACATGTCGAGTTCATTAATAGTGGTCTGGCCAGCAACCATCACGTTCTTGAGTCGCATCTCGACCGGATCGATGCCCAGTTGGTCCGCGGCCTTGTCCAAAAGCTGCTCGAAACACGCCCGGTGCGCCACTCCGCCATGGCCGCGCTGCGCACCGCACGCCGGCTTGTTGGTGTAAGCTCGCCACCCGTCATACTTCATCGCTCCCAAGCGGTAGGGCCCGCCCAGGAGCGATCCGGAATAGTACACCGTTGCAATCCCGAAGCTGGTGTATGCGCCTCCGTCCAGGACAGCCTTGTTCTTCAAGGCCACCATAGTTCCATCCTTTTTGACCCCGAGGCTCATTTCCGCATAGAACTGATGCCTGGCCCGGCTGTGCAAGAAGACCTGCTCCCTCGTGTAATTCATCTTTACCGGCTTGCCTGTGATCTTGGAAAGCAGACATGCGCTCATCTCTAGCGGAGTGGCTTCGGATTTCGGCCCAAAACCGCCGCCGACGTACGGCTTGACCACTCGCACATCACCTACAGGAATGCGCAGCACCATGGCAACCGTGCGCATGACGTAATGAGGCACCTGGGTGGAGGTATGCAGCGTGAGCTTACCTTGCAAGTCGAACACGGCCAGACACGAGTGTGGTTCTATGAAGGCCCCATCCTGTCGTTTGCTGAGAAACGTGTGATCAACAACGAGGTCGCACTGCGCCATGAGCGGTTCGGTTTCACCGAACTCCTGGTGGACTTCAGCAGTGACGTTCCCCGGAAACTCGTCGTGCAACTGAGGCGCGCCTTCTTTCATGGCCTCGAACATGTCTAAGACAGCCGGCAACTCCTCGTAATCGACTTTGATGAGCTCTACAGCCTCCAGAGCTGTCTCAAGGTCCACCGCGGCTACTGCGGCGATTTCGTCGCCCACGTAACGCACCTTCTCGTGGCAATAGAGGGTCTCGTCGTACCGCGCGGGCGAAACGCCATACTTCACAAGTCCGGCTTCCCTGGCGGTGACAACAGCCCGTACGCCCTTGAGTTTACGCGCCTTTGAGGTATCAATGTTCAGGATCTTCCCATGAGCGATCGGGCTTTGCAGGATTGCCCCATAGAGCATGCCGGGCATGGTGAGGTCGTCCGCATACTTCGCCTGGCCTGTTGATTTGGCAGGCGCGTCCAATCGTGGCGCTCTTGCGCCAAGGACCTGGAAATCTCTCATTGCTAGGAGCCCTCCTTCCCGGTCATTTCCTCAGCCGCGGTCTGGATTGCCTGGACGATCTTCTGGTAGCCGGTGCAGCGGCAGAGATTGCCCGATATGGCCGTACGGATCTCAATTTCAGTCGGTTTGGTATTGGTGTCGAGGAGCGCTTTTGCGGAGAGTATCATCCCTGGGGTGCAGAAGCCGCACTGGATGGCTCCTTTGTCCACGAATGCCTGCTGGATGGGATGGAGCTTTCCATTCTCGGCCAAGCCTTCAATGGTAAGGACCGACCGGCCGTTAGCTTGGACTGCCAGGACCAGGCAAGAATTGACAGGCTTGCCGTCCAGAAGCACAGTGCATGCTCCGCAGTCTCCTAGCCCACAACCATGCTTCGTGCCGGTCAATTCCAGATCTTCCCTCAAGAACTGCACGAGCGTCCGATTGGGATCTACCGCGGCTTCGACCTGCTCGCCGTTCACCGTTAACTGAATCAAGGTCTTCATGCTCTATCTCCTCGCAACGGAGTTCGTGGGAAAAGCTTTACGCACGAGCGTCTCACGGTTTCCACGCCTTGGCTCGCGCAAGAGCCTCAGTAAGGCACCTCTTGGTGAGCACTTCGATCATCATGCAACGATACTCCATGGTGCCACGATGGTCCGTGATCGGGCTGCACATGCCGACGCCGACTTCACCCGCTTTCTGGAAAAGCTCCTCAGAGGGCATGGCCCCCACGAGAAGGTCTTCCGCGGCAAAGGCACGCACCGGTGTAGGGGCAACTGCGCCTAGCGCTATGCGAGCATCCACAATAGGGCCGTCCGCGCTCTGAAGCGTGAGCATGGCCGCGACGTTTACCATCGAGATCTCCAGCGCCTTCCTGGCGCCCAGCTTGATGTACGAGCCACCACTCCAGGGCGGAGGAGTCTCAATGTGAAGGGAAACCAACAACTCGTTGGGTTCGATGATTGTCTCCCCAGGCCCCCGAAAGAAATCGTTTACCGGAACGTCTCGCTCGTCTGTGGCGCTCTTGAGCTTGAGCGTTGCATTGAGAACCATGCACGGCGGCGGGAAATCAGCCGCGGGTCTCGCATTTGCCAGATTGCCGCCGATGCTGGCTCGGTTACGGATCGGAGGCGCGCCCAGCTTACCAGCGGCTATGGCCAAGGGCGTAAAGCGATCCATAAGCAGCTCACTGCGAGCAAGCTCGGCCGCGGTTACGCCGGCTCCAATGGTCACTGCGTGGCCATTTCGAGGAATGATTTGATCCATGCCGGGCACGCGAGCCACTGAAATCACGTGACTCGGCTTGTCAACCTTCCTCTTCATTTTCACCAGAAGGTCTGTGCCGCCGGCTAGGACCCGGGCGTTTCCCCCGAGTTCGTGGAGAAGCTTGAGAGCGTCCTCCAACGTGGTCGGTTCATGGTATTGGAATCTCGGAAGAAGCATGTCACGTTCCTCCTTCCCTCAGACTAGAAAGTTCCCTATGACGAAACTCTGCATTGTTCAGATTACCTGCGAGCTCCCGACATGTCAAGAAAATACGATGCCAGGGCGAGACAATACCGTATGGCACGGAATGCGATTCCGCGGTAGATAGTTCATATAGCGGAATTTAGTTTCCCTGTAGAAACGCCCGACTTCCCGGACTTCTGCACATGGCCGGTTCTGATAATCTCCAAGAAGCTGAGATGTTATAAGGGCTTGCATTGCCGGCTCGGACTTGGTATTATGTCCCAAAAATTGCATAGAGTTCGGAGGCTTGGTGAAAAAAACCCGATACAGGATGAAGGCGCCGATCCTCGCGCTGCTCAGCCTCTGTTGCGCCTTCATCAGCCTTACATCCGCGCTCGCGGA
>JBMOME010000306.1:0-4655 GCA_049323095.1 Thermodesulfobacteriota bacterium | reverse complement strand
CCTTTTTGAAAAAAGGGCCTCCCCGGACCCCTCCCCAAAAACTTCTATATTTTTGAAATCATATCCTGTGCCAAGGCATTATCGGACATGCAAGTTGGGCAGGTCGTGTCCAGAAGCTTCGACGCCTTATCGGATGCATCGGGTGGCCGTGAAGTAAGATCTATGAACGTGACAGGACAAAATTATGGCTACAAAAGCAGTTAGAGAATTGCCTCGTGAAGAACATATTCTGCCGGGGAGCCGCTCGTGCGCGGCCTGCGGATTGATGCTGACTTACCGTCATGCTCTGAAAGCGCTATATCCGGGCAAAGTGATTGTGACCGTGCCCGCGAGCTGCATGACCGTGCTCCACGGAGTTTATCCCATCACGCCCGTCAAGGTGGTCTGCATCAATAACACGTTCGCGGCAACCGGCGCGTCCGCGTCCGGTATCGTGGCGGGGCTTAAGGCAACCGGTAGAGAGGGATACACCGTTGTGGCCTTTGCCGGAGACGGCGGCACGTACGATATCGGCATTCAGGCCCTTTCAGGAGCGCTGGAACGCGGCACGGACTTCATCTATATCTGCTACGACAACGAAGGATACATGAATACGGGCACCCAGCGATCAAGCGCGAGCCCTGCGGGCGCGATAACCACCACCACACCCATCCTTGCGAAACTGCAACATAAAAAGGATTTTATTGCCATCGTGGAGGCTCATCGCATTCCGTACATAGCCACCGCGTCGCCATCATTTCCGCTGGACCTTTATGACAAGGTGCGCACGGCCAAAGAAATCCGAGGTCCCAGATACATAGAAGCGCACGCACCCTGCCCTCCTGGATGGGGCTTCCCGAACAAAGACCTGATCAAGATGGGCAAGCTTGCAGTGGAAACAGGGCTTCACGTCCTCTTTGAGATCAAGGAGGGCAAATTCAGTCTGACGTCCTGGTCGCTGAAGCTCGCATCCAAAGGCCGCAAGAAGACAGTTGCCGACTATGTGAAGGGTCAGACACGCTTCCGAAAGATCAGAACGGACCAGATAGACCGATTGCAGGCATTTGCCGACGAGCGCTGGAATTACTTTCTGGAAAGGCATGAAAAAGGCTGCTGAATCTCTCGCGTTATACGGCCACGTATTGATTCCGACCCGATCTCACCCTCCCCCGTCCCCTCCCATCAAGGGAGGGGAGCTCATTCCCCTCCCCTGGCGGGAGGGGCTCGGGGCATAGGCGTTAAAATGAGGCTCAACTTATTTTCTGAATTTTGCTGTCCCGTAGGGACGCCCAGATAGTAGCCCGGCAATTCATTGCCGGGTGAGGCGAACCGTGAAAGAAACACATTTCTTAGTCCCGGAGGGACGGCAGAGTTGCTATGGAACACGAACCCTTTCCGCCGACATAATTCCGACTTTCTGTCGTCCCTCTGGGACTATAACTATCGGAGATCTGGGATCTTTTCCCGGCGATGAATCACCGGGCTACTTTCGGTTGCCCCTTTGGGGCCACCCAAGGTCAAATACAGTGATCTCGTTTTAGCGCTTATTAGAGGGCTAGGGGACGAGGCGTAGGGCACAAACAAAAGAGTCTGGATCAACGCGCAGCAATGTTGTCGATAACGTGAAGTTCTGGAATTGATACTCCAAGGGCCCATGAGATGGAGACGAGACGAAGCTTTGTAAAGAGAACCCTGGCCTGGCTATTCGGCTTGGCTTGGCTTCTTGATCCGCTGTTCTCGATGGCTGGCAGAGCAATGGCTGCGGCAAGCAAGACCCTTGTGCCGAAAGGCACCCCCTGGACTGACCTGCGAACTCGCAATCCGGAAGAGCTGGATACCTCTGAGCTTGAAGTGACGCCTCTCCCGGAGTTCGGCTCTATGGGCTTGGAGGATCACGAGGTGGATCTGGTTTCCTGGCGCTTGCTTATCGACGGGCATGTGGAAAAACCGCTCTCGCTCTCGTATCAGGAGCTGCTTCAGTTCCCATCAATAGAACGAAAAGTCCTGCTTATTTGTCCGGGATTCTGCGCCAATCACGGTGTCTGGAAAGGAATTTCCGCAAAGGAATTGCTTGCACGAGCACAAGTGAAGCAAGGCGCGAGCCACATTTCATTCCAGGGGCCTTCCGGAACCTATGCAAAGACACTCCGTGTTCCCGTGGCAGATGTCCTTTCCGATCGCGTCTTCCTGGCTTACGCAGTGAATGGAGCTGATCTGCCTCGCAAACACGGCTTTCCCTTGCGTTTGGTGGCCGAAGGGTATTACGGTTACGACTGGGTCAAGTACGTGGACAAGGTTACTATCGAGCAGATCGGCGGGTAAACCTTGTCGTTAGGTTTCTGGCACCAGTCGCAAGAACTCTTGAACCCAGCCAGCAGCCTCATGTCAGGATTTCGGTAGGGCCCGGCGTCCCTGCCGGGCCGACTTGGCGGGGACATCACCCATGCCGGAACAAGCTGCTCCAATTAAATACGTTTTGGCCGGAGACGTGGGAGGGACCAAGACCAATCTTGGGTTGTTTCAGCTCAAGGGTGACAGGCCCGAAGCTATCGCGGTCAAATCCTACCCAAGCTCTGAATACGCCGGCCTGGAAGAAGTGGTTCTTCAATTCCTGCACGATCAAAACCAGACCGTCGACTCCGCGTGCTTCGGGATTGCCGGCCCGGTCCAAAAGGGCATCAGCCGAGTAACCAATCTTCCGTGGACAATTTCCGAACAAAGCATGATTGAGCGCTGCGGTATAGCCAAAGTCACCCTTATCAACGACCTTGCGGCAACCGCGAACGCGATTCCGATGCTTGGCGAATCCGAGCTCGAAGATCTGAATAAGAAGCCGGTCGAACCGGGCGGAGCTATCGGTTTAGTGGCTCCAGGCACCGGTCTGGGGATCGGTCTGCTCGTCTTTAGGGACGGAAGGCCCACAGTTGTCCCTTCCGAGGGAGGACATGTGGACTTCGCGCCCAGAAACGAGATCGAGATCGATCTGTTGCGATACCTGTTGCGACGGATGCCGCGCGTGAGCGTGGAGCGAGTCGCATCCGGCGCCGGACTCCACACAATCTATTCCTGGCTCAAGGAGTATCGGCAATATCAAGAGCCGGACTGGCTCGCAGAACGACTCCGGCAGGGAGATCCTGCGAGAGTTATCTCTGAGGCTGCTCTCGGCGAGAATGAGCCCCTCTGCGCGGAAGCTCTGGACATCTTCGTTTCCATAATCGGCGCGATTTCCGGCAATCTTGCTCTGACCGCACTGACCAGAGGCGGCTTGTACCTCGGTGGCGGAATTGCCCCCAAGATCATCGGCAAACTGCTCGATGGCACGTTCATGGAAGCATTCACGGCCAAAGGGCGATTCCAAGAGATGTTGTCCCAAATACCTGTCCGCGTGATCCTCAATGATCAGGCTGCCCTTCTCGGCGCGGCCTGGTGCGCGTTTCAGGAATAGAGGAAGAAAATTTGGGGCATAAGCTCTAACTTTCCATCAGTAACCTCGTCCAAAAATAATGGTATCTTTGAGTTGTCGAACGCATTTTCTTTTGGCGTTCGCTGAACCCGGCTCCCAGATGCTCTATACCGGTTGTCAGGACTCTTGGTTTCTCGAACAGCCCGCGCTTGAACAAGACCGGTAGGGGCCGGCGTCCCCCGGATCAGGTCCGGGGCAGGCTCTGCCGGCCCGAGCTGGTTGATATTTTTAGGAAAAATGTGCCGGCACGGACGCCGGCACCTACCAAAGCCCAAGCGGCAATCGGACAAGATCTTTTGCAAGAGGTATATCGAACTAATTCCCATTCGACGGAGGCGCAACATGAAGCAGCTGACCCGTTTCGGATTAATCGCGGCATTGGGTTGTTTGCTCCTTTTCTGGATTTGCAGCGGGACTTCCGCGGCCGCGGCATGGGGCGAATCGGTTGGCCCTGTGTCTGCGACCGTTAGGAGCACTGACACACCCAGTGGCCTCACTGTGCGGTACGAACCTTCCGCGGCCAGCGCAGTGCGCGGCTATCTCCCCGCGGGAACCGACGTCCAAGGATACGCGCGGTTCCGCAATGGCTGGATGAAGCTGCGGCAGCCTCATGAGGGCGGCTGGGTCCGTGTGGACAGCCTTCAGCCTCGGGGAGGCGCGGGTGTGGTAGTCTCGGTCGATCAACCGGACAACTGCCTTAGAATCAGGAGCGGCCCATCCAGCGCAACCGCGCAAGTGGGTTGCGCACGCGGCGGGGCCCAGCTCAGACTCACGGGCGTATGGAGTGAAAACAACTGGGCCGAAGTCCGAAGCCCTGCTCAGGGATGGGTTTATGCTGCGCAAATCGAATCTACTCTGAAACCACCGTACCCGGACAGCACGGTAATCGTACGGGAAAGGACATATGTAGCGCCTCCTTTGATCTATGCTGAGACGCCCGTTCCGGTGACTCGCTATTATGCAACGCCAGGGCCCTCTTATTACAGGGGCCGTTATGGTCCTTACCGTGGGTACCGCGGCTACGGCCCAGGAGTCTATGTAGGGCCACGAGGAGGAGTCGCGGTGAACGCTGGCCCGGTCGCGGTGAGAGTCGGTCCCAGGGGTGGATGGGGTGTGCGCGTTGGTCGATGATTGATGAGAGTCTGCGCCAAAAATCCCCCTGTATCCCCCTTTAGAAAAGGTGGAAAAGCCCTGCCCCGCCTTTTGGAAAAAG
>JBMOME010000305.1:0-4777 GCA_049323095.1 Thermodesulfobacteriota bacterium | reverse complement strand
TTGGCCGTGAACGTCGGAATCGGCATCTATAGCGGAAACAGCCCGTGGTGGCTGCTACTGGGCGCGGTCCTCATCTGGTCGGCCTTCGAAGCATATCGGGATTTCCAGCGTCTCAAGATCGACCATTCCGTCTCCGCCGGCGGCGAGGTTGCGAAGCCAGTAGCCCCACAATGAAGGGGTGAACATCGCTGCAATCGGTGAGCTGCACCATGTCGGCTTACCTGGCACAGAACCGGAGGTCTCTTATGAAATCTGGACGAATCCCTCTGGTCTCGATCTGGATGATTGCACTGGCTGCGGTTACGGCGCTCATACCTTGGCAGGCGGTCCATTCGGAGAACGAAGAGTCCATCAAAGTCAGCAAGGCAGCGATAGTTTTCGACAAGGAAAATGCGAAAAGGGGCGAAGTTGTCAATATAGACAACAGGTCAGGCTCGGACCTAACGTTGGGGTTAGAGCTGCCAGATAAGGGGCTCTCGTACTCTGGAGTAATTCGAAAACCCGAACAGAGGAAAGTGCCGCGTGAGGATTGGGCCCGCTTTACGCTCTCCGCGGGATCTGGGGTCTTGATAGTAATCATCCCAGGCCTGCAACCCGCAGAACTCCAAGCGCTGGACGGCACGGAGATCCGCGTCAGGATCCATGAAGGAAACGAACTCCGGGAAGTTCGACGAATCCCGATCAAGGTGCACGCGGATCTTCTTCGTGGGACGAAGGAATAGATAATTCGGGCTGATGCTAAGTGCCCTTTTTTCGAATAAAGAGGCTTGAGCCTCTTCCGCGTCTCCGGAAATGGAGGGCTTGAGCTGGGTGGGTGCCACTGCTGGACGAGCCGGCTGTGGCACCCAAGTGATGATTCCCGTCTTTGAGATTCTAACTCAAAAGGGACGAAGTCTTCGAGATCCGATATATGATTCAGTAAGTCACGTCCGTTTTGAGCGCAGACCAGGCCTGTTTCAGGTAGGGATCGCCGGTGATCTTGTAAAGCCATTCCTGCTGCGCCACCGCTCGTGCCGGGCTGTAGTCTGCGTATTCGCCGATCAGATAGTAATTCGGTGTGCTCCCCGGTCGCCGGAATTCGTTGAAGTAACGAGAAACGGTGGTGATTCCGGCTCGGATCAGGGCAAGGGTCTCGGGGTTCGGCTCCAGGCGGTAGTACGAATACAAGCCCATGATTGCGCAAATGTGGCCGTTCAGGACGCGAGGTTGAGGATCGGTGGGGGAAGGATATTCTTCGAACCAGAGGTACCCCGCCTTGTCCACGAATGAGACCCAAGGGGCCTTTTGGCCCTCTTTCTTGCGTATTTGCAGGAAGGAGCGATAGGTCTTCTCAGCCAGGTCCTTGAACTTGGTTTCGCCCGTGACCCGGTAAAGTCTGATCCAGGCAGCCATTACGTACGCCTGTGCGATGCCGCTGAACCAAGGATTCTCCAGAGTCTTGTCCGCAAGCCGGAACTGAAAGGGATAGCCAAGGTACCATGCCGACCCTGATTCCTTGGCATAATCCATAGCTTGCTTCACGAGGGTGTCTATCAACTGCCTACTCTCTTCTAACTTGTTGGTCTGTTGCGCGTACGATGCCGCGTTGAGCACATTGTGCGCCCATTCCAGTGGATGAAACGGCACCTCTTTCTTGCTTGCGATAAGCTCGTACTTAGCGTGGATCAGTCCAGGGCGAGCCTCCCGATACGTGTTCATGAGGTAGTCCTCTTCGGGCGAGAACTTGACATCGTACGGGATCGTCTTCACCCGGTGCTCGCCGATGGTACGCATCTCGATGCCTTCCAGCACCGGAACCACGGAAAAGCGTTCGATCATATCGAGCTTGGTTTGGAAGCTTTTTTCTGTCCGGTCCAGATCGTTGCGCAAGTTTATGGTCCAGACCGTGGAGAACACTGATATACCCAGGATTACAATCATCCCCACGATAAGTACGCGGGACGCAGTCATAGAGTTAGATCCTCTTGTTTGTCATAACGTGTCGCGTGGATTCAATTCTCGTGCCCCGATGCCGCCAACATGGGCGGGCAAGACCAAGGCACGCCGCGCGTCCGGGCAACCCTCGAAAGCCGCTAAGCAGCGTTCTCTTTACCACGAAGGGGACCGACAATCCAGCCGCACGGAAAGGACAAGAAACGGGTTCATCGAAATGTCCTGCCGGCCGCAAGTCTTCCAGGGTTCGCGTTTAGGAGTTCCCCGCGGATCGAACTGTTTGACATTGCGTTTCCCCTCACATAAAGTGATCGCGAGTAGGAACGTCAGAGCCAGGCTCGTTTTCCATGGTAAGCGGGTTCACGCGAAAGGACTTCCTGGAAGCGCTGTTCACGGATTATCTACAGCAGCACGGAGGGTTTATTATAGTTCGAACAACCCGCCGCCTCGATCATAAAGTAAGCACCCGTTTCTTCCCCAACATCGATAATCTCACCAAAGAGGTCTACGATCACGAGACGAACGTCTTCTTCGGGGTCTGTCCGCGGGAAGGAACCAAAGGGGGAGAGGACTCGGTCCGCTATTTGGTTGCGTTGTGGGCCGGACTAGACTTGGGGTCGGAAGGATATTCGGGGAGATATACCTACTTACGCGGTCCCGCGCACGCGGCCAAAGCGGTGAGGAGTTTTGCTTTCCCTCCATCGATCGTGATTGAGTCGGGGTACGGAGTGCATCTGTACTGGCTGCTTAAGACGCCTGTGGAAATAAGGGACCGGGGCCGAATCGAGAGCGTTCTCCAGAAGCTCAATGCGTATTTCCTTTGCAGAACCCCGATCCCTCTCGATTCCATGTTGCGCCTGCCTGATACGACCAACTGCAAGATGCCCGGGGAGACTTCCAACTGCACCGTGAAATATATCAACATGAATTTCCGCTATGGAATCGAGCAGTTCGAAGGGCTCGATCTCGATTTCGGAGGCGCCATACCGGAGAGCACAACACGGTGGCGGCCCATGGAGGTGGAACAGGAGGCCGATGCCGTCCTGAATGACGAAGCTCTGGGCGCGATTGATGAGGTCGAATACGAGGATTTCGTTACCACCCACGGCGGAGAGATGGCGCTGGAAGAAAAACCTCCCAGCCCTGGAGCGGCCATGAAACGGCCAAGCACTACGGGCGAATTCCCGAAGGCAGGCAAAGCCGGCTCTTACCAAACCCCAACGATCGGCGGCGCGGACGTTATCGAAGTTTCAACCGAGCTCGCAGGTCATGATCTGGCTGACGAAGTAGCCGAACGGGTCGTGGCGAGGATCAAGGATACCCTTGCCGACGAGATCGTGGACAAGCTGGTAGAGCGGTTGCGCCGAATAAGGGGACAATAGAAGGGATTGGCCTGAACTTAATTTGCCGTTTTGCGCGCGATCGCGGACGGGAGTCCCTGGTTTCGGACCAATTCATAATATACCGCAGTGATTCGTTCCCACGGAACACCATGATAAATTATGGTGATTACCGGATTTTCCGTCGTATTCGTGGCAGCTTTACCCGTCATTCCTGCGAAAGCAGGAATCCAGTCTTGGAGCCTTGGTACAGGGGTTTCCACGTTCCAATTGTTGGTCTTCTGGATTCCCGCGTACGCGGGAATGACAAACAAGGGCTCATCCGCCGCATCCCTTACAATCTCAGTCTCGTGACCACTCGAACACTATTCTTGGCAACCGATGTGATTGTCGGTCAGCTCGTACGCAGTTGGCGGAGAAGACATCGTTAGAAAGCCTTAAGTACGGAAAGGAACTCATACAGTGCGTTGGGGAGTGCTGGTTAACCTTGCGGTAATACTTGCGGTGAGCGGATGTTTGCTCTTTGTGGTGTTTTGCGCTTCGCTGGAGCGGACCGTCATCGAAGAGAGAATGCAGCGAGGCTCCTTCCTGGCACAGCGCGTGGAGAATCTGGTTTACGGGGCAAGCTCTCCTGAGAAGCTCTGGCAGGAGATCAGAAATCTTTGCAGGAGTGACCCGGACCTTAGATTGTTCGTGTACGACGATCACGGGGCACTCTTGGGAGGCTGCGGCGAAAAGGCAGACGCGCCCAAGCCTGACCCCCTCGATTATAAGAGAGTCGTGACCGTAGAGGGCGCTCGGTTCCCTGTTAACCTCTTTCGAGAAATGGCGGTGGTTGCGGACTTCACCGCGGATTTTCCTCACGGCGTCCGTTCGGTGCGGGTCATCTCAGTCATCGGGCCGCGAGTCTTCTCCGTGGCTTGGCAGTTCTTCGGAGCGTACCTCATTCTTACGCAAGCCGCGCTTTTTCTTCTCGGGTATCTTCTTTTTCACCGTACTATCATCGGCCCGGTCCAAGATGCAGCCGCGCTTGCCACTCGTGCTGCGGGCATGGCTGAGGGGCAGGACTCGATTCATGAGGAGCGAAAGGGAGGCGATATTCGGCGGATCTCCGCGAGCATCAAGGGCATGATCCTCAAGATCATGCGAGATCGGGAAGATATGCAGGCCCTAGTAGAGCGCTTACAGCGAATCAACCGGGATCTGGAGGCTGCTCAACGTGGACTTGTCCGTTCGGAAAAGCTCGCGAGCGTGGGAAGACTCGCCGCGGGGTTGTGCCACGAGATCGGAAATCCCCTGCAAATCCTCAGCGGATACGTGGAACTCCTCCAGAAGAGCCCTGACAGGGATTCAAACGCCGTAATCCTAAGCAAGATGGAGCAAGAAGTGCAGCGCATCCATGATATCCTGCGCAACCTCCTTACCTTTGCCCAACCCGTAAAAGAAGAAATGCGCACCTGCGACCTCAACGCACTGGTGACTGAGGCCGGTTCGTTTCTTGAGGT
>JBMOME010000304.1:0-4847 GCA_049323095.1 Thermodesulfobacteriota bacterium | reverse complement strand
TTTGCCTTCAGAATTGGGGAAGCATAGATGTGCGATATGCCAAGCTCGGATAGGTATGGGACGATGCTTCGGGCTGAATCGAAGCCGAATGTCGGGCTGAATTGAATGCGATAAGTCGCGACGGGTGTCAGCATGGCCGTGGGTTCACCTCCCGCCGAACCTGCATAATCTAACCCCGTGTTCAGAGCGCTCACGCCGCGAGCCTTGCGGCCGAGGAAGCCATCCCGTCAACCTAAGCCGCGATTTCGAAGGAACAATGCTCCGCGAACGCGGCTAGGCGTACGAACTGAATAATCTTGTACTCGATGTTGTAGATAGTATTCAAGTTGAGGCGAAAAGTTCCGAGACGAGGAGCACGACCGAATGCGGGGCCAGGCTCAGTGCTAACTCACCGTCGGAATCCAGCACCTCCGAAACCACACTTCCGGGGCCGTTCCAGCGCTCTGCGGCAGAATCCAGCAGTTTTCGCCATTGGCCCGCGGGCAAGGGTAAAGGAACCTCGGTCCGAGCTTGTCCAAAGTGAAATACCGTTGCAATGGCATCAGTAGCCGTTGACCGGACCATCAACACGGTGTTGTAATGTTCCAGAGCCACAATTTCTCGCTTTTCTAGAGCGCCGCAGACTAATCTCGCTATCTTACAGCGCAGCGCGATCAATTCGGCATAGAACTCGTGCATGGCCTGATGAAGCCCCTCCGAACGAAGGTCGTGCCGCAGCTTGGCAGCCTCGAAGGTCTCTATCGCCTGAGGGTCCGAAGGCTCGGCATCCCAATTGAAAGCGGCAAATTCTTCTCGGCGCCCGCGCCTCACCGCCTCGATGAGATCGGGATCGGAATGGCTGACGAAATAAGGAAAAGGCGCCGTTTCAGCGTACTCTTCGCCCATGAAGAGAAGCGGAATGAATGGAGAGAGCAGCACGGCTCCAGCGGCAAGCTTGAGAGATTCGAAATCCAGTATTGTGCTGAGCCTGTCGCCTCGCACCCGATTGCCCACCTGGTCGTGATTCTGTGAAAAGACGACGAAACGCTCGTCCGGAGCGCCCATTGACGAATTGCCATGCCTACGTCGGCGATACGGGGAATACTGTCCGGAATAGACAAATCCTTCTCGCAGAGCTTTCGCCAGGTGGCTGATGCGGCCGAAATCTCCGTAATAGCCTGTTCGTTCGTCGGTCAGCAGCGTGTGGAGCGCGTGGTGGAAGTCATCGTTCCATTGCGCATCCAGTGCGTAACCGCCCACTTCGCGGGCCCTGATTACCCTTGAATCGTTAAGATCGCTTTCCGGAATGATATACGCGCGCCTACCCAGGCATTCCGCTTGCTCGTGCACTGAGCGACCGAGCTCTTCGAGGAAATGATGCGCGGAGAAATCAAAAATCCCGTGGATCGCGTCAATTCGCAGCGCGTCAAGGTGGAAATCGGTGACCCACGAAAGAGCATTTTCAATAAAGAAGCGTCTGACTTCATCACTGTACGCGCCGTCGTAATTAATGGCAGGGCCCCAGGGCGTGCGATATCGATCCGAAAAGTACGGGCCGAAATCCCACAGATAGTTGCCCTCAGGTCCCAAATGATTGCAGACCACATCCAGAACAACCGCGATGCCTCTCGCATGAGAGGCATTTACAAGTCGCTTCAAGCCTTCCGGCCCGCCGTAAGAATTCTGAACGGCAAAGGGATATACTCCGTCATAGCCCCAGTTTCGGGCCCCAGGAAATTGAGCCACGGGCATGAGCTCGATTGCTGTGATTCCCAAATCGCGTAGCCGCTCTAGGTGCGGCATTGCCGCATCAAAGGTACCTTCCTGGGTGAAAGTTCCCACGTGAAGCTCGTACAGGATGTAGTCCCTGAGCCGAATGCCGCGCCAGTCTCCGTCCTCCCACGGGAAATAAGAGTCCACCACCTGAGAAGGTCCATGCACTCCTTGCGGCTGAGAGCGTGAAGCAGGATCGGGGCGTTCTTTCTCCCCGTTCAAGCTGTACATATACAACGCGCCGGGTTCCACGCCCTCCAGGTTTCCAACGTGATAGCCCCGGTCACGCGGCAGGAGCGGCTCCACACGCTCCCGTGGATGCAGAATATGAACGACCGCCTTCTCGGCCAGAGGCGCCCACACACAAAACCGACACTCCCCATTGCCCAAGTATGTGGCCCCGAGGCCTACCTTCGGCGTCATTGCACGAACTCCTTGCAGAAGTCCCTAGCTTGTCATCACATATCAGACTCCTGGCACACGGACAACCGAGTGCTCGGAACAAGCGAGTTCAGTTAGTATCTAATACAACAAAGGCGTTCCACCGGCGTTTGCAGCATAGTCAAGCGGAGCTATGTGCGGAAGAGGAGCTTCACTGATAGATCTTTCCTGTGGAACGCGGATTCCGAGGTGAAACACCCATGTGGCAAGAGATTATCGTTATCGCGATCGTGATCGCGTGCGGAGCGTTCCTGGCTTATCGGTACTGGAAGAAGCTCCTGGTTGCCAGGACCGACCCCACCGAGTGTGTGGACGTGTGTGACGCGTGCGGTGACAAACCTCTTTGCAAGCGCGACATGCGCGAGGCCGGAGCTGATGAGCAAGCGGCAGACCGTCCCTCAATCTAGTGGCCTTTGAACGCGGGGCTGAAGCCGCCGCTTGCCCACTTAGTCCCTATTTGAGGCCGATCTTCTCCTTTGGCAGACGGGCCAGCACTGTCGTGCTGAGACTCCCGATGTAGAGAAAATCCTTCGTTTCTGTGACCGCGGTATTCTGAGGATAATTGGTCTGAGGATCTTGCAAGTCCATTACGATCTTACCGTTCCCATCAATGGCGATGATATGGCCGTACGATTCGGCCTTCGGCCTCATGAAAGCCGGCATGCGCTGGATCATTTTACGGACGAATGGACTCTCTGCGAGCTTGTCCACAAGCGGGTTCCGTGGAGAGATCAATGCCACCCAATAGCGGCCGTCTAAGCCCCTGGTGATATTGTCCGGAAACGCGGGCAGAGCGTCTACGAGCGTGTCGGAAGTCCCCTTTTTCGGTCCAGCGATCCAATAACGGATGATGCGATAGCTCCCAGTCTCATTCACCAGCACACAAGTCTGATCATGGCTGACCGCAACGCCGTTGGCAAAACACAAACCCTTGAGGAGCGTGCGCGCCTTTCGTGTCTCGGGCTCCCACACGAGCAATCTCCCGGTTCCGCAATGCTCCATGATCTCCAGGAGGCTGCCTCCCATGGTGCCGTAATCCTTGGCTGCGAACTTGGTAGACGCGTCGGAGAAGTAAATTTTGCCGTCAGCCGCCACATCCGCATCATCCGCGTATCGGATGGGGATACCGTCTGCCACCGTGGCCAATTCCGTGATTGAGCCGTCAGGGGCTATGGACAAAAGCCCCCGGTATGCGTCGGCCACAATCAGGTTTCCCTTCGGATCCATCACGAGTCCCAGAGGTCTGCCTTTGGTATCAACCCAGTTTTCCGCGCCGGTGCCGTCAGGCTTGAGCCGCACGATAAACCCTTCTCCCGTGGCTACGTAAATGCGGCCCTGCTGGTCGAGCACCACATCTTCAGGTCCGTGGTTCTTCCCAATGGGGAAGACTTGAAGGCCTTTGAGTTTCTCATTTCGGGCAAACGGCCCTGTGTAACCGGGATTTGGCGGCGATTTCCAAGAGATGGGCTCGATGGGCACAGGCCAGACAAGGAAGTAGATGCATATGATCGCGATGAGTATAACCAAAGCCGTCAAAATCTTCTTCAACATCAGCCCCCTCCTTTTGAATAGCGCACTCGTTGCAGAACTAAAGGTACACCCCCCGACACATTGGTACTATCACTTTGCTTTTGGAAATGTAACGAGAGAAAATCGATTGCGCTGAAAAAAAGAAGTTTGCCAATCCGATCTGAAAAATATCCCGGTGGCTGTTTCGAAATGCGAGGATACTCGGACATTGAAGCTTCCAAGGGTTTTTATAAGCCATGACTGACGACGAATTTCGACAGATCTTGGATCACTTTCGTCTCTCTTGGCACGGGTACCGCAAGGTGAGAAAGGGTGTCAAGAAACGGCTCGCGAAGCATATGCATGAGCTTCAATGCAAGACGGGCGAGGCGTACCTCGACAAGGTCACCCATGATCCGGACGTCAAGAAACACGCGGAAGCGCTGCTGACGGTAACCATCAGCCGCTTTTTGCGCGATCGCCGGCTTTGGGAGTGCCTGGATCAGGAAATTTTCCCCGGACTGGTGGGAATGGGGCTCGACCGTGTCAAGATCTGGTCCGTGGGCTGCGCGTGCGGGGAAGAAGCGTACAGCATAGCAATGATCTGGGATCGGTTTGCTCGCGCCTTGGAACGCGCACCAAAAGCTCAAATCTGGGCAACCGATATCAATCCTGAAGCGTTGGAACGGGCCATAAAAGGACTTTATACCAGAAGCAGCCTCAAAGCAGTGAACGCGGCCCTGCTGGATGGTTATTTCACAGATGGACCGGAGCCGGAAACATTCATGGTGTCGGAATCTCTGAAGAAGTATATCCGATGGGAATTACACGATCTTATGAGGGACGATCCTCGCGAAACCGGTTTTGCTATGATCTTTCTTCGGAACAACCTCCTGACCTATCATAGGATCGAAGAACAGAAAGCCGCACTGGCGCGTATCCTGAAAAGCCTCTTGCCCGGCGGATTCCTGGTGATCGGCGTGCACGAGAGCGTGCCTCAACGCGTCGGTGACCTCAAGCCGTGCTCGTGCAGCAGGATGATTCTGCGGAAATCAGAACGGTGATAGCCCATGCACGGCCGAAACATACTACTCACCGGTCCGCCTCGGTGCGGAAAATCAACTTTGATAGAGAAGATTGTTGCC
>JBMOME010000303.1:0-4865 GCA_049323095.1 Thermodesulfobacteriota bacterium | reverse complement strand
CGGGTGCCTCAGGTGATCGCGGAATCCCAGGACCCGGCCGAATCAGCGGAATCGTTCGGCAATCAAGCGGACAGATCGTAATGCCTCCTCCAGAACAGGATTTTGGCTAAGCTGCCTTTCCGCAAAGGCCGTGAGGAGCCGCGAATCAAGGCGGGCGCGGCTTTCGCAATGTGTGGTCAAGTGTGTACAGTTCTGTTATAAACCGCGGAGTAACTCCCCTGGAAAGGAGTCACCCATGCCCACGAGCCTTAATATAGACCCTCAATTACTCGATGAGGCCAAGCGTCTAGGAGGTCACTCCACTAAACGAGCTGCCATAAACGAAGCCCTCCGAGAGTACATCCGGAGACGCAAACGCCTGGGTGCTCTCAAGGCATTTGGCCATTTTGATTTTGATCCGAAATTTAATTACAAAGAGGAACGGAAACGGCGGTGATTCTGGTTGACACTTCGGTCTGGCCGCTATCCCCGATGCTCAAGCTTTGCCCGCTTCTCTTTTAGCGATCAGGTCCTCAAAGCGCTCCTTTTCTCGAACCAATTCTTCATGCGTCATCGAGGTGGCGGAACCTGGCTTCCCGATTCCACCGAATGCGCTGGACGATGTAGACCCCGCCCACTATGCCGACTCCGATAAGGTCCGTAAGCAGGCCGGGGTCTACTAGGAGCATTCCACCGGCTATGAGAGCAAGCCGCTCAATGGGGAAGAGCTTGACGCTCCAGAACCCGCTTACTCCTGCTCCGAGGGCCACCATGCCGATCACAGCCGTTGTCAGCATCCGAAGGACGAGCAATGGGGTCGCGCCCACGAGGACCAGCACCGGCGACAGTGCAAAGACGTACGGGACCAGGAATGCTCCCAGGGACAGTTTGACCGCTTCGATTCCTGTCTTCCACGGATTGGAGTCTGCGATGGCCGCACCGGCATAGACCGCAAGGGCCACCGGCGGCGTGATGTCCGCCACGACCCCGAAGTAGAACACGAACAGATGCGCAGCCAGGGGCACGACCCCGAGGTTTACCAAGGCCGGCGCGGCCATGGTAGCCAGAATGATGTATGTCGCGGTGGTTGGAATCCCCATTCCCAGAACCAACGAGGCTACCATGGTGAAAACCATAGCTAAGAGCAATCGGTTACCCGCAAGATCCACCATGTTCGCCGACAACTTGAGGCCGATGCCTGTCAAGGTCACCACACCGACGATGATCCCGGCTGCCGCGCACGCGGCGATGACCGGCAGAGCGGCCTTGGCGGCCGACTCCATCACTTGAAGAAGGTCCCACATTCCCAGCCGTGTCTCCCGTCTGAATAGGCCTAGGACCAACGCCAGGGCCATAGACCAGACCGCGGCCTTAGCCGCGCTGAACCCTGCATCCATGAGCCAGAAGATCAGCACCAGGGGCAGAATGAGGTAAGCTCTCTTCAGCATCACTTCCTTCAGCTTCGGGAGGTTATGCCGAGGCAGTCCCTTGAGCCCCTCGCGGAGGGCTTCGAAATGGACCATGATGAAAACGCCGGTGAAGTACAATACGGCGGGAATGGCCGCGGCTTTAGCAATTTCCAAGTACGAGAGGTTGAGGAATTCTACCATGATGAAGGCAGCCGCTCCCATGATCGGCGGCATAATCTGCCCGCCTGTGGACGCGGAGGCCTCCACGGCGGCGGCGAACTCCGGCCTGTACCCAAGGCTCTTCATCATGGGAATGGTAAAGGAGCCGGAGCCGGCCGTATTGGCAATGGAAGACCCTGAAATGGTTCCTTCGAATGCGCTGGAAACCACCGCTGCTTTCGCGGGACCTCCGGGGCTGGTTCCGGTCAAGGCCATGGCAATATCTACGAAGAACTGACGTATACCCGTTTTCTCGAGGACCTGCGCGAACAAAAGGTAAATGAAGATTACCGTGGCCGACACCCCGAGCGGAATGCCCATGATTCCCTCGAGGCCGAGGTACGAGTGCTCCAACACCCGTTGTAAAGACAGACCGCGATGAGCAAATAGTCCGGGGAGATAGTTGCCCCACAGGGCGTAGGCCAGAAAACCTGAAGCAACCATAACAATAGGCCATCCAGCTACCCGGCGGGTCCCTTCCAGCACGAGGAGCACCGCCACCCCGGCAACGACAAAGTCCATCGTGGTATTGATGCCGGCGCGGGCCAGGAGATCTTGGTAGAAGATCACGTGGTAGACACCCACCCCGATCCCGAGCAGAGCAAGCAGCACGTCGTACCACGGCGGCGTTTGGCGTAATACGTCTCGGATTCGAACAGGATACAGCAAGAACAGCAGGCCAAGCCCGAGCCCCAGGTGGATCGAGCGCTGCAATTGCGGGGCGAGAGGGAGCGTGGCGGCGGTGTAGACCTGGAATAGGGCCAGCCCCACGCTCCCGAAGAGGACTAGGCCCGCCCACAAGCCTCGCAGCCTTCGGAACGAGGATTCTCGATCCAGGGGCCCGGGCACTGCTCGTTCAGGCTTCAGTACCTGCTCAGGCTGCTTTGCCAATGCCGAACCTCGGCCAAGACAATCAAAATAAGAGGTGTCCGCTCAATCCTCAAGGAAATCAAGCGGTCAGGGCCCACTTCAGCTACCAGATTCATATCCCGGGCTCCTGTCCGCAGATAGTGACCAAACGGCGAAATGCCCAGGTCCAGGCGACCCAGGCAGGAAGAATATCCGGTCACAAGAACCTTTGCTCCCTCGATGCGCCAGGTGGTTTCTCCTTCCGGACTCGAAGGCATTCCGGGGCCTTCGTGATCAAAGACCATTTCCGTCAGGCAAAGCTTTTTATCAGCGCTAATGATGTACGTTTCGGAGACCGGTCTTTTGCTCACCGAATGGATCCAGATAAGGCGAATGCAGCTGCCAGGAGAAGCAGGAACGGCCCGGAGCAGGCTTTCTTGTCCGCCCGAGCGAACGGTCAGGGCCGTGACAGGGTAGCATGAGAGCGCAAGAGTCAAAATCGCTGCGCCCGCAATCCAGCAACTATGGCGATTTGACTTCGATGCCCTTCTCCCGCAAGAAGCGCGCGGCCCCAGGGTGAAATGGGATGGTGACGCCCTGACCCGCTAGTTTCGCGTCGAATTCTTTGGCCTTGGCATGGCCGATGGCGCCGGCATTTTCGAAAAGAGTCTTGGTCATCTCGTATACCAGTTGGTTCGCGATATCGTCCCGCACTGCGAGCATCGCCTTGAGAGCGACCACGTTCGTGTCCCCATCCATACCCTTGTATGTTCCGGCAGGAACGAGAAATTCCACATAGAAGCCGTACTTTTCTCGAAGCCTGTTTACATCAATAGGCAGCAGGCGAATAGGGGTGACGGTCTGGACGTCAGCCAGAGAAGCGTTGGGAATTCCCGCCACAATCACCAGAGCATCCGCAGTATTCTCTCTCAAGGCAGTGGCGCCTTCGGCAAAGCCGAGAAAGAGGGGCTTGATGTCTTTCCTGTCTGCGTAAGTTATCCCGTACGCTGCCAGGATCTGCCGGGAAGCCAGCTCGGTGCCGGAAGCCGCTGCACCCACCACAATTGTCTTGCCTTTGAGGTCCTCGATTCGGCGGATGGGGCTTTTGGAAGGAACGACGATCTGCACCGGTTCCGGATATAGAGCGCCGATGGCAAGGTAGTTAGTGTACTTCTCCTTCCTGTCCGCGAAGGACTCCTGGCCGGTTCGACCGTACGCAGCGATATCGTTCTGGACGAGCGCCAGATCTACCTCGTTTCTGCCGAGGAGCCTGATGTTAGCTACAGAGGCCCCGGTAGCCTGAACCGTCACGTTTACTCCCGGTATGGCGTCTTTCCAAAGCTTAGCGATCCCGCCGGCCAGCGGATAGTAAGTTCCGCCAACGCCACCGCTTGCCATGATCAGTTCGATGCTGTCACCAGGCTTCCAGGGTTTCTCTTTTGCCGCGACTTCGACAGAGGTCCCGATGCTGGCCAAGAGCGTCAGTGAGGCGAGAAACACAAGGACCCACTCGAATCGTTCCCTCATGATGCAATCTCCCGCTAGTGTGGTACCGAGCCCAATTACCACACTTCCAACGTGTGAGGAAGGATTTCTTGGCCGAGCATCGTGTTCGGCTCGAAAAAGTCTCGTGTGGCGTCCCGCAAGTACCTTACGTAACCGGCTGTGAGAGTCCATCCCGGAGTTATGGCCGGACAGAGGAGCACTAATCCCAATGCGCTTTCCAAGAGGTACGGCACGAGAGAGACTTCTTTTGTGTAAAGAAGTCTTTGGAAAGGAGTTCGAGAAGGAACCTCTTTACAAAAGGGTTGTTTCGTTTGCTCCGTAAGCCTCCAGAGGGTCACGTCCTCAGCTTGAGGCCGCCTGCGTCCAGGATGGACGCCCCGATAGTAGCCCGGCGATTTATCGCCGGGAATGAGCGTTCAATATAGGTTTTTCTTCGTCCCCAGGTGGCGCCCGAAGGATTAATCCTTCGGGAGCCACCTGGGGACGAAGACGCGGATCTTTGCTCATCAGTTACCCGGCAATGAATTGCCGGGCTACTTTCAATCGCCCTTTTGGGGCTTCAGCGGAGTTGAATGAACAATCCTTTTACAAAAAGGTTCTCTCCGTCCTACTTGCTTGAAAGCGCAGTGGTATGAGTTTGTCCTTACGACCCCGCTGAAAAGCGGGGGAAGCAATCTCACAGAGTTGTAAGATAGGCACTTGAGATTGCTTCGTCCCCCGGATCACGTCCGGGGTCCTCGCAATGACACTGATTCGAGGACTGACCGTGTCAGGGTGTAACCCCTCAGTTATTCGCGGCTGGAGACAGTTCACCGTAGAACCGGTCTTTCTGGTAGGGTGGAGATTGTTGGGAGGCGCTGGGAGTAGAAGTGTTTTTGTCAGGCCCTTCTCTTGGGAATAGCA
>JBMOME010000302.1:2743-4882 GCA_049323095.1 Thermodesulfobacteriota bacterium | reverse complement strand
CCGTCATTCCCGCGGAAGCGGGAATCCAGTCTTTTCAATATGTTCTGGACCCCGGATCAAGTCCGGGGTGACGGGATGCATTTGCGTTAACTATTTGAAATCACATGCCGAGATCCTTTAAGTTAACGCCAATGTCCCCGGAACCCCCTTCAAGAAACTCTATATTTCGTTGGCATTCCTGCTTCCGAGATAGGAAGCAGGAATGCCAACGGCGTATAGAAGTTTTTGGAAAGGGGTCCGGGGAGGCCCCGCGAAGCGCGGGGTTACAAAAAGGTTCTCCCCGTCTTACTTTCTTGAAGGCGCCTTGGTATTACTCATGAATCATTCCGGTGGGTTGATTGGCGACCGCTGTGGTGCGGACTCGCAAGATCACCACGGCTCGTCGCGATCCTTCCGGAATCAGGGAGTAGTTCACCGAGAATCTTCGCACATCCTGCTCGTAATCTCGGATCGTATAGGCGTGATTACTCACTTTCCCGCCTGGGCAACTGTACAGGCAGACAATGCAGCCCGATCGCCATACAGGAATCAGTTCCTTGTTGCCTCCGAATCGGAGGTCGATACCGCGACCGCCCGAATCCACGAGCATATCTTTGAGCTGGACCGGTTCCGCCAGTCCGTCCCAGAATACTCGCGCTTCGATCGGGGTCCCCAAAACGCGTCGATCCGGGGCAGAGCTCTCCTTGTTTTTCCGTTCCGTCCAAGCCTCCATTGTGAGATTGTTCCCTGGGACCGCTCCCAGAGCTATCAGCGCATCGTAAACGGTCGCGTCGTCCACATACGCGGAAAGGAGGGCCTCACGCGCCGCGCCTCCGCCTTTCCAAACCACAGCGTGGTACCTGGGCGCATGGGTCATCCAATCACCGGAAAACGCGGCGGGCTGAAGATCGGCAAGGAATCGGATTTCGGAAACATGGTGATCGATCTGGAGCGGAAATTCTTCAGTCAATCCTTTGAATGGTTTTCCGGAAGGCGCAGGCTCCTTGGAGCAACCCGCTACGAGCACCAGAACAAGAGCGAAACTCACGAGGTAAGTCCTTATCATGCCGGCCTCCACATGACCCTTGTATGGGACATCTCTTTGTTGATGATGCCGCGGTGTGGGCATTAGGGCAAGTGCGGAGCGCACACCTTGTGCCTTAAAAAACATGCCAAGAGATGGATTATGGGGGCCAGACCGAATTGACATTTTAAGAGATTCGTCCTACAATTCCGTAGGATTTTGATCCACGGCATACTTCCAGGCACGACACACACCCCAATCGCCTGATCAAGGATGGCATAATGGAGGACTCCAGGCTTCAGCGAAAGATAACCGAGCTTTCTCTCCTTTTTGAAATCAGTCAGACACTCGACCGCAGCATGGATCTGCGCGACGTGGTCGGCCCGGTGCTGGAGTCGATCGCCAAGCACGTAGGTATGATGCGAGGGACACTCACTCTGCTTGATCGCGAATCGGGCGAAATATATATCGAAGCAGCTCACGGCCTCTCGGAGCGTCAAAAGGAGAGAGGTAGGTATCGGCCGGGCGAAGGCGTCACGGGCCTGGTGGTGAAGACCGGCCGGCCCGCAGCTGTGCCGCACATATCGGATGAGCCGCTCTTTCTGGACCGCACCAAAGCTCGGAGGGATTTGAAAAAAGAGGACATCTCATTCATTTGCGTGCCGATCAAGATCGGGAATGAAGTGATCGGCACCCTGAGCGCAGATCGTCTCTTTGCAGGCGTGGAGACCATCGACGAGGACGTTCGACTTCTTTCCATCATCGCGTCCATGATCGCGCAGGCAGTGAAGCTGCGGCAGGCCGCGCTGGAAGAGCGGCTCCAGCTCTTGGAAGAGAACAAACGGCTCCAATACGAGTTGGAGCAGCGCTTCCATCCCTCCAACATCGTAGGCAATTCCAAGCCCATGCTGGCGCTTTACGATCTCATCGCGCAGGTTTCCAGGAGCGATGCCACAGTTCTCATACGTGGAGAAAGCGGCACCGGCAAGGAATTGGTGGCTTCCGCGATCCACTACAACAGCTTGCGTGCGTCCAAGCCGTTCATCAAGGTCAATTGCGGCGCGCTCCCGGAATCGGTGATAGAGAGCGAACTATTCGGCCATGAGAAAGGAGCGTTCACCGGCGCAATTGCCACG
>JBMOME010000302.1:0-2733 GCA_049323095.1 Thermodesulfobacteriota bacterium | reverse complement strand
GCGCAAGGGCCGATTCGAGCTTGCCCACGGTGGAACCATCTTCCTGGATGAGGTGGGCGATCTCTCGGCCATGACCCAAATCAAGTTGCTCAGAGTGCTCCAGGAGAGAGAATTCGAGCGCGTTGGCGGAGCCGCGACCATCAAGACGAATGTGCGGGTCATGGCTGCCACCAATCGGGAGTTGGAAAAGCTCATCGAAGAAAGGAAGTTCCGGGAAGATTTGTACTACCGGTTGAACGTATTTCCTATCCACGTGCCCCCGCTCCGAGACAGAAAGACCGACATCCCTCTGCTGGCCGACCACTTCGTCGAGCGGTACAACAGGGCCGAGCACAAATCCGTTCGCCGCATAAGCACACCGGCCATAGACATGCTGATGAGCTACCACTGGCCGGGCAACGTGAGAGAATTGGAAAACTGCATTGCTAGGGCCGTTCTGCTGAGCACGGACGACGTGATCCACGGACATCACTTGCCTCCCACCCTCCAGACCGCGGAAGCCAGCGGCACACAGCACGTTGGCACTCTGGAAGCCACCTTGCGCAGCGTGGAGCGCGAGTTGATCCAGGACGCGCTCAAGGCTTCGCGTGGGAATAAAGCCAAGGCCGCGAGGTCTCTGGGGCTAACAGAGCGCGTTATGGGGTTGCGGGTGAAGGAGTTTAGTATCGATCCGCGTCGTTTCCGTACCGGCACGTAGTTTCATATAGAGTAACGTACCCGGGCGTAGGGGCCACTGGTTTCTAACCCGTTTTTGCAGCTCGAGTTCCTTGCTAGAAAAGGCTGTAAGTTCCTACCGTTACGATTTTCTCGCCCGCTCCCGCGCCATTGGCATTCTCATTGCCTATCCTCCTGCGACGCAACCGCGCGGTCCGGGAAGAATCCGTTCATGCCGGTCATCCCCGGTAACCGGGACCGATCCGGGGCACGACGGTTCTATCTTGCGACCAACGACCATAGGAGGTGTTTCCCATGAATGCTGCCGACACGGCATGGGTTTTGGCCAGTTCGGCACTGGTCCTCTTGATGACTCCCGGGCTTGCCATGTTTTACGGAGGAATGACCCGGGCAAAGAACGTGCTTTCCACCATGATGCACAGCTTTTTCCTTATGGGGCTGGCGTCGGTGGTATGGCTCTTTTGGGGGTTCACCCTTTCGTTTGGGGCTGGGAACTGGTTCGTAGGCGGCCTGGAGTACTTCGCTCTGGCGGGCGTGGGCAACGAGATATGGCCTGAAACGAAGATTCCTGGTTCCACGTACATGATTTTCCAATGCATGTTCGCGGTAATCACCCCTGCGCTCATATCTGGCGCTTTTGCAGAGCGGATGAAGTTCAGCTCGTTCATCGTCTTCATGCTGCTATGGCTGACCTTCGTGTACTCACCGGTATGCCATTGGGTCTGGGGTGGTGGCTTCCTCCAGAAGATGGGTGCCCTGGATTTTGCAGGGGGTACCGTGGTGCATATTAATTCCGGCGTGGCAGCTCTGGCCTGTGCGTTCATGGTCGGTAAGCGCAAGGGTTACGGAACCGTGCCCATGGCGCCTCACAACCTGACGCTGACGCTGCTCGGAGCAGGTCTGCTCTGGTTCGGCTGGTTCGGTTTCAACGCGGGAAGCGCGCTGGCAGCCAACGAAAGCGCGTCCAATGCATTCGTGGTCACACACATGGCTACCTCCACGGCAGCGATCTCCTGGGTGCTCGCGGAATGGATAATCAAGGGCAAACCTACTACACTGGGTGTGGCTTCCGGAGCAGTGGCAGGGCTGGTGGCCATCACGCCCGCAGCGGGCTTTGTGGGACCTGTCTCTTCGGTGATCATAGGTGGAGTGGCAGGTTTCGTCTGTTACCTGGCAGTTCTTGCCAAATCTTCTCTCGGCTATGACGATTCACTGGATGTGGTGGGAATTCATGGAGTTGGCGGCACATGGGGCGCAATCGCAACCGGCCTTTTTGCATCCAAGGCCTTCGGTACCGCAGATGGATTCTTCTTTGGCAATCCGGCCCAGCTCGGAATTCAGGTCGCAGCGGTTCTGGCGACCATAGCGTACTCGTTTGTGGTTTCTCTCATCATTCTCTACGTGGTGAAGGCGATTATGGGACTTCGAGTCAGTGAAGAGGACGAAGTGGTCGGCGTGGACACCTCGGTCCACGGAGAAGCGGCCTACAATCTGTGATGAGAGAAGCTCGCGCGAGCCTGAGGTGCGGATGCGCTTTGTGCCCGCGGGCGGATCACTGGGGCAACATAGCCGGATAGCTGAAAAGGGGATAAGCATGAAAAAGATTGAGGCGATTATCAAACCGTTCAAACTGGACGATGTGAAAAACGCGGTCACTGCATTGGGTGTCCAGGGCATGACCGTTACCGAAGTGAAAGGTTTCGGTCGGCAAAAGGGCCACAAAGAGATATACCGGGGCGCGGAATATCTGGTCGATTTCCTGCCCAAGATCAAGATCGAGATGGTAGTCTCTGCGGAGATCGCCCAACAGGTGATGGAAAAGGTGATAAGCGCAGCGCGCACCGGCACCATTGGAGACGGCAAAGTTTTTGTGACGTCGGTTGAGAGTGTGCTTCGGATCCGCACCGGAGAAACCGACGGGGACGCTCTGTAAGGAACTGCCACCCAGTGGCCATAGAGGAAGAGGAGGAGTACCTAAGGGCCGCAGACGACTCCATAATGTGTTATAACGGCCTCCCCCTCCTCACCGAGAAGGCATAACGTCACATGGGGTGGGGC